>JANNAJ010000585.1:0-16614 GCA_031384285.1 Verrucomicrobiota bacterium | reverse complement strand
GCGGCTGGAGCGACGGCGCGGTCTACGACGGCGACGGATCGGTCTGGAAGCGCGTCAAGGCCCTGCGGGGCGACTACCAAGCGGTGAAGCCGTGGCTCGATGTCGCCCAATACACGGATTACATGGTCATGTTCCTGTTCGGCGGCAGCGAGGACGAGTACCGCTGCGTCGGCCCGAACGTCCCCGGCAGCGGCATGAAGTTCTACCTCAACGACGCCGACGGCTGGTTCTGCGTGCCGAACTACTGCGCCGCCGGCGATCGCACCGCCCGCAGTTCACCGGGCAAGCAGTCCGGCGACGGCCCCGGCAGCATCTTCTCGATGCTCTTCAAGCAAGGCGACCCCGACCACCGCATCCTGCTCGCCGACCGCATCCAACGGGCGCTCTCCAACGACGGCGCGCTCACGCCTGCCCGCACCGCGGCGCGGCTCACCAACCGCACCGAGCAGATCCGCCGCGCCTTCCTCGCCGAATCGGCCCGCTGGAACTACCTCACACCCGCCGCGTGGGCGACGCGACGTGATTCGGTGCTGAACACCTGGCTGCCCCGGCGCACGTCCGAGGCGCTCGCGCAGTTCCGTTCCGCGGGATTCTATCCATCGCTCGGCGCGCCCTTGCTCAATCAGCAGGGCGGAATCGTGACCAACGGGTTCCCGGTCCGCTTCCCCGGTCCGCCGGGCGCCACGGTCTGGTACACGCTCGACGGCACCGATCCGCGCCTGCCCGGCGGCGCCATCTCGCCGTCGGCGCGCAGCTACAACCCCGGCGGCAGCTCCGAGGTGCCCGTGCCCGCCGGATCGCGCTGGCGCTGGTCGACCGACGCCGCCGGCCTCAGCGCGAGCGATGTCGTGGAAGGCAGCGCCGCGTGGTCGGCCACGGATTGGAAACATCCCGCGTTCGACGACGGCGCATGGAAAGAAGGCCCCGCGCAGTTCGGCTACGGCGAGGGCGACGAGGCCACGGTCATCCCGTCCGGCCCGGTGAACGACAAATGGGTGTCCTCGTATTTCCGCCATCCGTTCACGCTCAAGGACACCGCCGGGATCACCGTGCTGCTGCTCCGGCTCAAGCGCGACGACGGAGCGATCGTCTATCTCAACGGCCACGAAGCGGCCCGCATGTCCATCCGCGCCGGGACCGTCACCGCCACGACCCCGGGCGACAACGCCTCGGACGACGGCCAATCCTTCAACGAGCTGCCGATCGACCCCGCGCTGCTCCGCGCCGGCACGAACATCGTCGCCGTCGAGATCCACCAGGCGTCGCCCACGACATCGGATGCCAGTTTCGACCTCGAGCTCGCCATCACGCGCTCCGGCGCGGCAGGCGGCGCGTTGCCGACGATCGCGAAGAACGCAGTGATCAAGAGCCGCGCCAAGAACGCGACCCAATGGTCCGCCATCAACGAGGCCTTCTTCCAGGTCGGGCCGGATGCCCTCGCGCCCGGCGACGTCGTCGTGTCCGGGCTCGATTTCAACCCGCCCGGCGACGACGGCAGCGAGCACCTCGTGCTGGCCAACCTGTCGGACCACGCGGTCGATCTTCGCGGCGCGCGATTCACCGACGGCATCCGGTTCGTGTTCCCCTCGCAGTACCCCACGCTGCTCGCGCCCGGCCAGCGCCTCGTGCTGGTGAACGACCTCTTCCATTTCCAGCAGCGCCACGGCATCGAAATCCCGGTCGGCGGCATCTTCACCGGCGCCCTGTCCAACGGCGGCGAGCGCATCACCTTCGCAGACGTCGCCAGCAACGTGGTCAGCAGCTTCCGTTACGACGGCGCCCGCCCGTGGCCGACCGGTGCGGACGGCGGCGGCTACTCGCTGGTGCTCGCGCACCCGCAGCTCGGCCTCGACGACCCGGCGGCCTGGCGCACCAGCGCCACGACCAACGGCGTCCCGGGCATCTCCGACGCGACCTCCTTCGTCGGCGACGCGACCGCCGACGCCGATGGCGACGGCCTCCCTGCCCTGCTCGAATACGCCCTCGGCACGAGCGACACCGACGCCCTGTCCGGTCCCGGCGCGATGACCTCGGTCCTCACGCCCGGCACCGGCTTCACCCTGACGACCGCGCGCAACCTCCGCGCCGACGACGTCACGCTCCGCGCCGAGTACTCGACCGACCTGGTCGCCTGGAAGCCGGCGTCCTTGGGCGGGACGCGGCCCGCCGGACCCGGCCTCGCGACCGAGACCTGGGAGGTCGTCGACTCGGGCCAAAGCGCGATGTTCCTCCGCCTCCGCGTGACGCGGCCGTGAGGAGACAAGGCCGAAGGGACAAGATATCCAAGATCGGCGCGGCGCCTCCGCGAGCTTAGGTCATCGGCGTTGGCCGTCCGCAGTTCCCGGTTTGCGGTCCAGCCTTGCCACAAGGTCCACTCCCGATCTGGTCCATCTGGTCCATCCGGTCCATCCGGTCCCGCAAAACTCCTCGCGACATCGCCTACGGTTTTCGCCGAACCTCCGGTCCATCGTGGACCACGACGTCATCGTCATCGGAGGAGGAGCCGCAGGCCTGTTCTGCGCGCGCACCGCGGGGCAGCTCGGCAAACGTGCCCTGCTGCTCGAGCACAACGCGCGCTGCGGGAACAAGATCCTCATCTCCGGCGGCGGCCGCTGCAACTTCACCAACCTCGGCGCCACCGCGGCCAACTACGTCACCAGCGGCAGCCCTCATTTCATGAAGTCCGCCCTGGCGCGCTTCACGCCGCAGGATTTCCTCGCCCTCGTCGAGCGCCACGGCATCGCCTGGCACGAGAAGAAGCTCGGCCAACTGTTCTGCGACCAGAGCTCCAAGCAGATCCTCCAGTTGCTCGAGGACGAGTGCGCCGACGCCGGTGTCGAGGTACGGGTGAACTGCAAGGTCGCTCGGAGAGTGGAGAGTGGAGAGTGGATGGTGGATAGGATCGGCGACGCTGCTCATCCATCCACTATCCACTACCAACTATCCACCAGCACCGGCCTGGTCACCGCGCCGTCGCTGGTCATCGCCACCGGCGCGCTGTCCTTCCCCAAGCTCGGCGCCACACCCTTCGGGTACGAGGTGGCGAGGCAGTTCGGGGTGAAGCTCGTCACGCCGCGGCCCGGTCTCGTGCCTTTCACCTGGGGACCATCCGAGCGCGAGCGCTTCGCCGACCTCAGCGGACTGTCGCTGGATTGCGTCGCCAGCGCGGGGCCGGATGCGCCGAGCTTCCGCGAGAACCTCCTCTTCACCCACCGCGGGCTGAGCGGTCCGGCCATCCTGCAGATCTCCAGCCACTGGCACGCCGGCGGGACCATCCGGCTGGACGTGCTGCCCGGCGTCTCCGCGCTCGACCTCTTCGCCGCGCACAAGACCGGCGGACGCGAGGTGAGGACGGCGCTGCGCTCGGTGCTTCCCGAGCGCTTCGTGCAGGCCTGGCTGGCGCAGCACGCGCCGTCGCGCCCCATCGCCCAGTTGCCGCAGCGCGAGCTGGAGACCTTGGCGCGGTCGCTGAACGCGTGGGAGATCCGTCCCGCCGGCGATGAAGGCTATCCCAAGGCCGAGGTGACCGTCGGCGGCGTGGACACCGGCGAGCTCTCCTCGAAGACGATGGAGTGCCGCGCCGTGCCCGGCCTGTATTTCATCGGCGAAGTGGTGGACGTGACCGGTTGGCTCGGCGGCTACAATTTCCAATGGGCCTGGGCCAGCGGCCACGCCGCCGGGGAAGCGGCGTGAGCCCCGCCGCCGCCGCGCGGACGGGGCGAGATTTGCATGGCGTCCTTCGCGGGAAGGGATCTCTCATCGCGGAGCCACCACACCACCAACGGCCGATCCCCCAGACCACCATGCAACTCGCAACCCAGCTCGCGCTGTTCCTCGACAACCGGCCCGGCACGCTCGCCCGGGTCTGCGACGCGCTCGCCGAGGCGAAGGTCAACATCCACGCCTTCTCCACCAACGACACGGTCGACCACACGGTGATCCGCATGGTCGTGAGCGATCCGGCCAAGGCGATCGCCGTCTTCGAGGAGCGCAACGCGCTGGTCGTCGAGAGCGAGGTCCTCATGGTGCCGGGCGACAACAAGCCGGGATCGCTCGCCGCCATCGCGCGCAAGCTCGGCGAGGCGAAGATCAACATCGAATACGCCTATTGCGCCACGAATCCCGGCGCGAAGAACGGCCTGCTCATCCTCCGCGCCAGCGACTGCAAGAAGGCGCTGAAGGTGCTGAACAGCTGAGCCGGTCCGCCGCGGACGGTCCTGTCCGCGCACGGGAGGGCTTTCCAGCCCGCCCCGGCGGAGGCGTCGGAGCCCGGCCGTGAGCCGCAGGGCCGCCGCAAGGAATACATCGACACCGGCCCCCAGGGCACGCCGGCGGGCGGCGGACCCGAAGGTCCGACGGCATCCTTTGTCACCACGCCCGTCCGGACACGCGGCGTGGACGCGGGGCCTGGATGCGAGGTTGCCGTCCCGCGGCCGCTGCCTTCTCATCCCGGCGCATGTCCGAACCCAACTCCGGCCCCGCTCCCGTTCCTCGCCCTCTCCGATGGTGGCCGGCATGGCTGGTCCTCGCTACGGCGTTCGTCGCCATCACCGTCGTCCGCTTCCGCGACGACCTGACCTTCCAGCAGCGCAACCTCACCACGGGCGCCATCGCGCTCGGCACGGTCGCGCTGTTGTTCCTGTGGTGGACGCTCCTGTCGCGGGCCCGCTGGCGGCTCCGGCTCGGCGTGACCCTGGCCGTGCTCGCGACCATCGGACTCGGTTCGGCGCTCTTCCGCATCCGCGGCGTGAGCGGCGACCTCGTGCCCATCCTCGCGCCGCGTTGGGCGAAGTCGGGGCGGGTCGTCCCGGATGCCGCCACAACTCCCCCGGCACCCTCGGCGCCGGCTCCCGCCGTTGCTTCCGCTCCAGGGCGCGCGGATTTCCCGCAGTTCCTCGGACCGGACCGCAACGCGGTGCTGGCCGGACCGGCCTTGGCGGCCGATTGGACGGCGCATCCGCCGCAGGTGCTCTGGCGGCATCCGGTGGGCACCGGATGGTCCGGCTTCGTGGTCGTGGGCGGACGCGCGCTCACGCAAGAGCAGGACGGCGCCCAGGAGCTGGTCACCTGCTACGACGTCACGACGGGGCGCGCTATCTGGTCGCACGGCGACGCGGCGCACTATGACAACACCATCGGCGGCGAAGGCCCGCGCGCCACGCCCACCGTCGTCGGCGACCACGTCTTCACGCTCGGTTCGACCGGACGGCTGAACGCGCTCGACCTCGCCACCGGCAAGGCCCTCTGGACCCGCGACCTCATCGCCGAGGCCGGCTCGACGATGCCGGAATGGGGGTACGCCGGTTCGCCGCTCGTGATCGACGGACGCGTCATCGTCAGCGCCGGCGGCAAGCAGGGGAAATCGCTGCTCGCCTACCGCGCCGACACCGGCGCCCTCGTCTGGGCCGCGGGCAACGCGGAATCCGGCTACGGCTCGCCCTTCGTCGCGACACTCGCCGGACGCCGCCAGATCCTCGCCTTCAACCGCCGCCAGGTCACGTCGCACGACGCGGCCGACGGCTCCGTGCTCTGGGAACATCCTTGGGGCGTCGGGTTCCCGCACGTTGCGGTGCCGGTCGTGACGGGCTCTGACCGAGTGGTCTTCTCCAGCGGCTACGGTGTCGGCAGCGAGCTGCTGCAGGTGTCGCCGAAACCCGGGGGCGGCTTGTCCGTGGAGCGGTCGTGGCAGTCGAAGAAGCTCAAGGCGAAGTTCGCCAACCCGGTCGCCCGCGAAGGTTTCCTCTACGGCCTCGACGACGGGATCTTCGCCTGCGTGGACCTCAAGGACGGCTCGCAACGCTGGAAGGAAGGCCGCTACGGCCACGGCCAAGGATTGCTGGTGCGCGACCTGTTCCTGCTGATGGCGGAGAACGGCGAGCTGGTGCTGATGCGTCCGACGCCCGAAGGCCCTGGAGAACTGGGACGCTTCCGCGTGTTCTCGTCGAAGACCTGGAACCCGATCGCCCTCGCCGGCGACCTGCTGCTGGTCCGCAACGACCAAGAGGCCGCGTGCTTGCGGGTGGAGACGACGAAGTGACGGGATCGCTTTGGATCACACGACCGGTCTGTTGATGATCGCATGTCCGGGGCTTCGGTGACCACGAACTAGAGCCGACGTTCCTGCAAGCTCTCCGCCCACAGCCCCGCCTCGGCAACATCTATCCTAGGTCGACTCGCTGCGCACCCGCATCCGGCTCCGGGGTGGCACCCGCCGGGCCGGCGTGGCAGCTTCCCGGCCGCATGAACCGCATCCTCGTCCTCTACGATTCCCGGACCGGCAATGTCGCCCAGATGGCCCGCCTCGTCGCCGACGGTGCGGCGTCCGTCCCCGGCACCGAGGTGCGGGTGCGCTCTGTCGAGGAGGCCACGGCGGACGACGTGGCGTGGTGCGACGGCCTCGCGGTCGGCAGCCCGACCAACATGGGGATCCTCTCGTGGAAGATGAAGCGCTTCTGGGACGAGACGATGGGACCGCGCTGGATGCAGGTGGACGGCAAGATCGCCTGCGCCTTCAGCAGCGCGGGCGGCTGGGGCGGCGGCATGGAACTGGCCTGCCAGTCGATCCTCACCGTGCTGATGAACTTCGGCTTCCTCACCTTCGGCGTGACCGATTACGCGTCGAAGATGCTGACGCCGCACTACGGCGCGGTCGTCGCCAAGGAGCCGCGCGGCGAGGGCGACCAGGCCGTGTGCCGGTTGCTCGGTCGCCGCTTGGCGGAGTGGACCGCGGTGTTCGTCCACGGACGCAAGGAGCTGCATCCCGCGCTGCGCGTCGCCGAGCGCACGCCGCCGGGCTGAACGTCCGCGTTCAGGCGACCGGCGAATCCGCGACGAGGTCCGCCTCGAGCGCCGCGAAGAGCGCGGCGCCCAGCAGCGCGCACTGGTCGTTGAGAATCACCCGCACCGGGATCTGTTCGAGCAGGGGGCGCATCCGGCCTTTGTCGAGGAAGGCCGCGAGGAACCGCGGCTCGCGCAGCTTCGAGATGAGCTTCGGCGCGATGCCGCCGCCGATGAGCACGCCGCGCGTGGCCTTCATCTTGAGCGCGAGGTTCCCGGCTTCCGCGCCGTAGAGCGAGACGAAGAGGTCGAGCGCCTGCACCGCGCGCGAGGACGTCCCGTCCAGGCCGGCCGCGGCGATCGCGCCGGCCGAGAGGCCGGCGGCGAGCTCCGCGGCGAGCGCGGGGGATTCCTCGCCGCGACCGGTCGCGCGGAGGAACTCGAAGAGGTTCACCAGTCCCGGACCGGACAGCACGCGCTCATAGCTCACATGACCGAACCTGCCGCGCAGGTGCACGAGCAGCTCGATCTCGAGGTCGCTCTGCGGCGCGAAATCCACGTGCCCGCCCTCGCTGGCGAAAGGACGCAACCGCGCGCCGTCGAAGTAGAACCCCGCCTGCCCGAGCCCCGTGCCGGCGGAGATGATCCCGGCGTTTCCCTCGGGGTCGGTGGCGCCTATCTGCAGCGTCTCGAAATCGGTATCGGGCAACGCCGCGGCGCCGTAGGCGTTCGCCTCCAGGTCGTTGATGAGCGAGACCTGCGGGAGCCCGAGCAGTTCGGCCAACGAGGCGGCGCGGATGTGCCACGGCAGGTTCGGCGTGACCACTTCGCCGCCGATGACCGGGCCGGCGATGCCGAAGCACGCGCCGCGGATCTTCGCGGGATGCGCCGCGAGGAACTTCGCCACGATGTCCTCGAGCCGGACGTGGCTTCGGCTCGGGTACTTCTCCACCGCGACCGGCTGCGGCCGGTCGTCGCGGATCTCGAACAGGCCGAAACGCGAACCGGTCCCGCCGATGTCACCAGCTAGAATCATGCGCGCGGGAGTAAGACAGCGCCCGGGGCCGCGGTACAAGCGGACGGTCAGGCCCCCTGCCCTTTCCCCCCATCCGTTCCCTCGATCGGCGCCGCCGGCCAACCGCGCTGCGTCCTCGGCAATTTCGGTGGAGCCTCGAGGAGTCCGGGCGCTAACTTGCTCCAGCGCCCGGGGCGCGACCCGCCACCCTATGGACACGACCCCCCCTCTCGGAACCCACCAGCCCGCCAACGGACACGTCGCGACGTGGGTCCGCGACATGGCCGCCCTCACCGAGCCCGACCGCATCTTCTGGTGCGACGGCTCCGAGGCCGAGCGCGACCACCTCTACGCCGAGGCCGTCCGCACCGGCGTGCTGGTCAAGCTGGACCAGGAGAAGCTCCCGGGCTGCTACTACCACCGCTCCGCCCCCAACGACGTCGCCCGCGTCGAGCAATGCACCTTCATCTGCACCGAGACCGAGGAGGAGGCCGGCCCGACCAACAACTGGTCCGAGCCGAAGGCGATGCGGGCCAAGCTGCTCGCCCTCGCCAAGGGCGCGATGCGGGGCCGCACGATGTACGTCGTGCCCTACCTCATGGGCCCCGCCGGCTCGCCGATGACCAAGGTCGGCTACGAGCTCACCGATTCGGTCTATGTGGTGCTCAACATGCGGATCATGGCCCGCATGGGCGACGTGGCGCGCCACGAGCTCGGCGACCGGGATGACTTCAACCGCGGTCTGCACTGCCTGCTGGACCTCGATCCGGCGCGCCGTTTCATCGCCCACTTCCCGCAACGGAACGAGATCATCTCCCTCGGTTCCGGCTATGGCGGCAACGTGCTCCTCGGCAAGAAGTGCCTCGCGCTGCGCATCGGCTCCTGGCTCGGGCGCAAGGAAGCCTGGCTCGCCGAGCACATGCTCATCCTCGGCGTCGAGTCGCCGACCGGCGAGAAGACCTTCGTCGCCGCCGCGTTCCCCAGCGCGTGCGGCAAGACGAACTTCGCCATGCTCGTCCCGCCCGCGCGCTTCGCCGGCTGGAAGATCTGGACCGTCGGCGACGACATCGCCTGGATGAGACCCGGTGCCGACGGACGTCTCTGGGCCATCAACCCGGAGGCCGGTTACTTCGGCGTCGCGCCCGGGACCAACGCCAAGACCAATCCCAACGCGATGGTCACCCTGTCGCGCGACACCATCTTCACCAACGTCGCGCTCAAGCCCGACGGCACCGTCTGGTGGGAAGGCCACGACGACCCCGCCCCGGCCGAGTGCCTCGATTGGCAGGGACGCCCCTGGACGCCCGCCTCCAAGGAGAAGGCCGCCCATCCGAACTCGCGCTTCACCGCGCCGATGCGCAACAACCCCGCGCTCGCGCCGGAAGCGGATTCGCCCGAAGGAGTGCCCATCAGCGCCATCATCTTCGGCGGACGTCGCGCCACCACGCTCCCGCTCGTGTGCGAGGCCTTCAACTGGGTCCACGGCGTCTATCTCGGCGACACCATGGGCAGCGAGATGACCGCGGCCGCCGCGGGGACGGTCGGCCAGGTCCGCCGCGACCCGATGGCGATGCTGCCGTTCTGCGGCTACAACATGGGCCACTACTTCCGCCACTGGCTCAACATGCGGAAGCGCCTGAAGTATCCGCCCCGTGTCTTCCAGGTGAACTGGTTCCGGAAGGACGCCGCGGACAAGTTCCTCTGGCCCGGTTTCGGCGAGAACATGCGCGTGCTCAAGTGGGTGGTGGACCGCTGCCACGGCCGGGTCGGCGCCCACGAGGCGCCGCTCGGTTGGCTGCCGCGCGTCCAGGACTTCGATTTCGAGGGGCTCTCCGGGTTCGGGCCCGAGCAGTTCGAACAGGTCCAAGGGATCGACCTCGAAGAATGGCGCCGCGAGGTCCTGTCGCAGGACGAGCTGTTCATGAAGATCTACAGCTACCTGCCCAAGGAGATGATCTTCCAGCGCGAGCTGCTGGTGGCGCGGCTGTGATGCCGCTCGATGGGAGGTCCGGGCACCGCGGGCCCTGATGTTCGGACGGGGACCCGTGGAATCCGTCCCGTCGGGGCCGGCAACGTGTCCGGTCGCTCATCTGCCGTCGGCAGCGCACCGGACGCCGGACCGCGCGGGAGGGCCGGCCGTGCTCCCACCACGGATCAGAGGGTCGGCACCGGCAAGAGCCGCCATGCGCCGGGCTTGAGGTCGCCCAGGGTGAAATCGCCGAAGCGGCTCCGGTGCAACCGGGTCACGTTCAACCCTTGGCTCTCGAACATCCGCTTCACTTGGTGGTAGCGGCCTTCGGTCAGCTCCAGCCGCGCCTCGCGTGGTCCGATGATCTCCAGCTTGGCGGGCAGGCAAGGCTTGTCGTCGTCCGGCAGCAGAAGGGTGCCCGCGGCGAACAACGGGATGAGCTCGGGCCGCAGGTCGCCGTCGACCGTGGCCTCGTAGAGCTTCGGCACCTTGTGCTTCGGCGAGGTCCATCGTTGCACGAGCTCGCCGACATCGGTGATGAGCAGCACGCCGGTCGTGTCCTTGTCGAGGCGGCCGACGGTGGTGGCGGCCGGGTTGCGGCGGACCCAGCGGGGCGGCAACAGGTCGAACACGGTCGGCCCTTCACGGGTCTCGTGCGTGCAGACGTATCCGGCCGGCTTGTGGAAGAGCGCCAGCAATCCTCCGGGCGCGTCCAACGGCTCGCCTTCCACCAGGACCGAACCCAGCGGCACCTTGTCCGACGGGTCCTTCGCGACGACACCGTCCACCGTCACGTAGCCGTGCTTCAGCCAACCCCGCGCCTCGCGGCGGCTGCAGTAGCCGAAGTTGGCGAGGATCTGGTCGAGACGTCGGATGTTCTTGCTCACGGGTGGTGGAGCGTCGGCCCGCGCCCTCACACGGTGCAACCCAAACCATCGGCGGAAGGCCTACCGCGGGCGCGCAGCGACGGACGCCTCCTTCAGACCGGCGCCACCGAGGCCATCTCGCGGACGCGTTCCAGGATGACGTCGGAGACATGCGGCTCGCCGCCGATGCTCGGGGAGTACCAGACCCGCTTGCCGTGCTTGAGGCCGGGGTTCGGCCAGGTCGGCCGGCCGGATCTGAAGCGCGCCTGCACCTCCGCCTCCGGTTCGCCGAGCATGACCGGGATGTCCTCATGGCTGTGGAGCCCGTCGCTGATGAAGAACGGCACCACCACGAGGTCGTCCGTCCCGGCCATCGCGTAGCAATCGCCGATGCGCGGGTCCTCCTCCATGAAGAGCGCGTGGGTCGCCGCGTAGAGCCCGCGGCCGGCGATGAGCGCGACCTGGTGCTCGATCGCTTTGCGGGAGTTCTCGTTGTTGCCGGTGCCGTGGCCGGCGATGAAGAGCGTCGTGCGGTCCGGCCGCGGGCGGCCGCCGTCCGGCGCCGGATGCTGCTCCACCACGTCGCGGGCGCGGGCGAGGACCACCTCGGTCATGCTCGCGTGGGTGCCGACCGGTCCGCAATAGTGCAGCGTCTGCGCACCGCGTCGTTGGACGCGCGGGAAACCCGTCTCGCCGTTCCTGCAAAATCCGAGCTCGCGCGGGATGACCTGCTCGGTGAAGTAGCCTTCGCTGATGAACAGCGGCACGACGAAGACCCGCGGCGTGGTCGCGCCGCGCAACACGCCGGCGAAGGTCGGATGCTCCTTCCAGAAGCACTCGACCACCTTGGCGAAGACCCCGCGGCGGCGCAGTTCGTCGGCGTGCTGGAAGGTCGGCGCCGCCGAATCGGCGTTCAGCGTCGAACCATGGCCCGCGAGCACGAGCGTGGCGTCGGAGAGGTCGGTGTCCATCGGCACGCGGAGGATGGTCCGGAACCGCGGCGATGCAAGACGGGCCCGGAAGGCGCGTGCAGGAGGCCTCGGGAGCCGACCTCCGCGGGGCAGCTGTGTCGCCGTGTCGCCGGGACCCGGATCAATGGAAGGAGGAAGAAGAGAAAGACCGGTTCTTCAAGGCATCAGCGCCGCCACCAGCTCTTGCCTTCGCGGGCCGGGGACTCGGCCGCGGCGGCCGGTTGGCCGGTGAGTTGCCGGATGAGCAGCTGGCTGCGCGCGGATTCGAGCGCCATCCGGAACTCGTCGTAGCTTCCGTGGCGTTCGGCAGGGTTCTTCGCCATCGCCTTCGAGAGCGCCTCGCTGGTCGGGACCGAGATATCGGGAACGGCGACGTGGGCCGGCGTCAGCGGCGTATGGATCTGCGCCGCGACCACCTCGTCCACCGTGGCCGCTTCGAACGGAACATGTCCCACGAGCGCGTGGTAGAGCGTGCCGGCGAGCGAGTACATGTCGCTCAGGAAGCTCTCGCCGGTCTGCTGCACGCGTTCGGGCGCGATGTAGTACGGGGTGCCGAACACCGGGGCGTAGTTGTCCTTCTCGGCATCGGTCTTCCGCGCGAGGCCGAAGTCGACCAGCTTGGGCTCGCCGTCGGAGTTGAAGAGGATGTTGCCCGGCTTGATGTCGAGATGGAGCAGGCCGTGCTTGAGCGCCGTCGCCAGCGCGCTGGTTACCTTGATGCCCACGTCGAGCACATCGAGCTCCGGCACGCGCCTGGACGTCTCGATCCTCCCGTCGAGGTCACCGGCGTCGGCGAGCTCCATCACCAGATACTTGTGCGGGCCTTCCTGGTCGAAGGTGTAGACGTGGATGATGTTCGTGTGGTTCAACGCGGCGCAGGCGCGGGCCTCGGCGGCGAAGGCGTCCACGGAATCCTCGTCCTGCGCGATCTCCACCTTCATCAGCTTCACCGCCACGATGCGGCCGAGCGTGGTGTCGTAGGCGTTGTAGACGGTGCCCATGCCGCCCGAGGCGATCTCGGAGCGCAGCTCGAACTGCCGCAGCTGCATCGGCATCATGATCGGCACGGCGCACTTCGTGCACGGCGTCTTCTCGAGCGGCGCGAGGTCGCCGGAGATGAACACCTTGGCCCCGCAGTGCGGGCAGGCGACGAGCTTGAGCGAGTTGCGGGCGGGCTGCATCTTTGACGTGGCGCGGGAATGTAGTCCGGGGGGCGCGGGGGACAAGCACACGTTGCTCCGCCGGAAGAAAGTTTGAGCCCGCGCGGTCGGCCTCCTACGGTCCGCCGCTCATGAAGCACACGGGAACCGTCCACCTCGTCGGCGCCGGTCCGGGCGACGCCGGATTGCTCACCCTCCGCGGCGCCGAGCTGCTCGGCCGCGCGGATGTCGTGGTGTACGACGCGCTGGTGAACCCCGAGCTCCTCCGCCTCGCGCCGAAGACCGCCGAGATGATCTACGGCGGCAAGCGCTCGCGCGACCACGCCATCCCGCAGGAGGACCTCAACCAGCTGCTCGTCGCCAAGGCCAAGGAGGGCAAGACCGTCGTGCGGCTCAAGGGCGGCGACCCGTACGTCTTCGGCCGGGGCGGCGAAGAGGCCGAGGAGCTCGCGGAGGCCGGCGTGCCGTTCGAGGTCGTGCCCGGCATCTCCTCGACCGTCGCCGCGCCCAACTACGCCGGCATACCGGTCACGCACCGCGATTTCTGCTCCACCTACCAGGTCATCACCGGGCACGAGGACCCGACGAAGCCGGACTCCGGCCTCGATTGGGCACAGATCGCGCGGATGCCCGGCACCAAGGTCGTCCTCATGGGCGTCGAGCGCATCCGCCAGATCGCGGCGGAGCTCGTCGCGAACGGCATGGCCGCCAAGACGCCGGTCGCCATGGTCCGCTGGGGCACGACCGGACGGCAGAAGACGATCACCGGCACGCTGGCGACCATCGCCGACGTGGTGGACGCCGAGAAGTTCACCGCGCCGGCCGTCACCATCATCGGCGACGTCGTGTCGTTGCGGAAGAAGCTCAACTGGTTCGAGCGCCGCCCGCTGTTCGGCAGGCGCGTCGTGGTGACGCGCACACGCGAGCAGGCGAGCCAGCTCAGCCGCCAGCTCGCCGAACAGGGCGCGGAGGTGATGGAGATCCCGACCATCAAGGTGGTCCCGCCCGAGGATCGGCAGCCCTTGGTCGAGGCGATGGGCGCCCTCGGGGAATACGATTGGGTCGTGTTCACCTCGCCCAACGGGGTCACGGCGTTCTTCGAGTACTTCTTCAAGGCGTTCGACGACATCCGCGTGGTCGGCCGGCTGCGCTTCGCCGCCGTCGGGCCGGCCACCGCGGCGAAGCTGAAGGAGCTGCACCTCGCGGTGGACGCGATGCCGGAGGAATACGTCGCCTCCAAGGTCGCCGCCGCGATCGCCAAGGTGGACGGCGTCGAGAACCTGCGCATCCTCTGCCTCCGCGCCGAGGTGGCCAACCCGGACCTCGTCGCCAAGCTCGAGGAGCTCGGCGCGATCGTGGACGACGTCGCCTGCTACCGCACCGTCCCGGAGACCGAAGACATCAACGGCGCCGCCGCGAGGCTCGTCGAGGAAGGCGCGGATTGGGTCACCTTCACCAGCGCGTCGACGGTCGAGAACTTCCACGCGCGCTTCGACCTGCCGGCGCTGCTCAAGCGGTTCCCGGCGCTGAAGACGCTCTCCATCGGGCCCGAGACGAGCAAAGCGCTCGCCGCCCTCGGCCTGGAGCCGAACGCCGAGGCCAAGCCGCACAACCTCGACGGCATGGTCAAGGCGCTGGAACGCGCCGCGGCGAAAGAGAAGTGATCCAGGCGAGGCGCGGGGCGGCTATCCCGAGGGGGATCGACCCGGCACGACGACGCGCAGCGCCCGCGGCTGCAGCGTGAAGGTCGCGGGCAAGGAACCCACGTTGTCGCCTTCGAGATGGAACGGCATCGGGGTCGCCGAGGTCATCGTCAGGGTGCGGGCCGCGAGATGCACGGCGTCCGGGGAATCCGCGAAACGGTCGAACCAGAGCGCGACGAACACCTTGAACGCGACCGTCCAGGTCATCTTGGGGACGACCATCGCATCCAGCTTCCCGTCGTCCATGCTGGCGTGGGGGAAGACCGGATAGCGTCCGCCCAGGAAGCGTCCGTTCCCGACGCAGACCAGATGTCCGGTCACCTTGCGCCCGCCGGCCTCGAGGGTGACCTCCGGACGCGGCCCGCGCATCGCGAGCAACGAGGCCCAGACATAGGCGAGCACGCCGAACTTCTTTTTCAGCTCCCAATCGACGAGGCCGAGCGCCCGGGAATCCAGGCCCGCGCCGGCCATCTGCGCGAAGTACCGCCGCTCGCGCCGGTCTTCCGGTCCGGACTCCGCCATCGGCAGGTCGATCCGCCGCTCGTGCCCCGCTTGGACGACCCGCCACGCGCCGGCGAGGTCGGCCGGGATCCCGAGCTCCTTGGCGAAGACGTTGACCGTGCCCAACGGCAGGACGCCGAGACGCGCCTTGGCCAAGCCGTCGCGCGCCGCGACCAGGCCGTTGAGCACCTGGTTCACGGTGCCGTCGCCTCCGGCGGCGACGAGCGTGGTGCAACCCGCCTCGACGGCGGTCGCCGCTTGTTCGGGCGCGGTGTCGGGACCGGCGGTGGGGATGAGCTGGATGCCGGGACCCAGCTCGGCCAAGCGGGACCGGAAGCGGCGCGCTTTGTCCCCGCGGGCGGTGGGGTTGAAGATGACGCACGTCATCGCGCGGCCCGGCGGCTCACTTGCGCGGCAGGCGGAGGAAGTATTCCTGCGACCGGTCGCTGGCCGACACCCGCTGGGGCGTGCCGGGGTAGGTGTAATCGAAACGATAGCGGTACGGCACCGAGGTGGCGTCCGGCGGCAGCGGCACCTTGGCCTCCCATCGGTCGGAGGTGTTCGGGATGCGCGTCATCGGGAAGAAGTTCGTGCCGATGGTGACGTAGGCGCGGACATCGGGGTTGTTGGCGCCCGTGCGCGGGCTGGACCACTGGACCTCGAACAGATGCACGTTCTCCGGCGCCGGCGGAACCGTGCGCGGCGTGAGGTTCACGTAGCTGGGCGCGCACCCGGCGACGATGGCCGCGAAGGCGACGGAAAGGACGGACTTCTTCACGGGCGCGAGCATGGCGGGCCGCACCGGGGCCAGCAACCGGAGAAGTTCCCGCAGGCCGGCGCGGACCGCTCCGTCGCCACCATGGCGCCTCCGGGATGGAACTTTCCCCGCCGTCCGGGTATGCATCGCGGCAACGTCATGCCGCAGTTCACCTACAAAGCCCGCCGCCGCTCCGGCGAACTCATCGAGGGCTCCCTCGATGTCGCCGACCGACCGGCCGCCCTCGGCCAGATCGCGAAGCTCGGGCTGTACCCCTTGGTGGTCGAGGCGGCCAAGGGCGGCGCGCGCGCGCCGGCGAAGGCCGGCGGCGATTCCGGCGCCAAGGCGGGCACGGGGCTGCGTTTCTTCAGCAACCGGCGCCGCAAGCCGAAGCTGCAGGAGATGGCCACCTTCACCCAGCAGCTGGCCAACCTGCTCAAGGCCGGCATGCCGCTGACCATGGCGCTCCAGAGCATGGGCAGCCTCACCTCCAAGGGCATCCCCGGCGAGGTGCCGAGACAGCTCAAGCAGGACGTCACCGAAGGCCGTTCGCTCTCCGACGCGATGGCCAAGCAGCCCGATGTCTTCCCGCCCATCGTCATCAACATGGTCCGCGCGGGCGAGCAGAGCGGCGCGCTGGAAGAGGTGCTCCGGCGGCAGGCGGCCCATTTCGAGCGCTTCGCCGACGTGCAGGCGAAGTTCAAGTCGGCGATGGTCTATCCGCTCGTCGTCTGCCTCGTGGGCGTCGCGCTGGTGGTGTTCTTCATGACGGTCATGCTACCGAAGTTCATGACGCTCTTCGAGAGCATCCAGGGGCTCGAGCTCCCGGCGACGACCAAGCTGCTCATCGACACCAGCCGGTTCATCACCACCTGGTGGTGGCTGTTCCCCATCG
>JANNAJ010000558.1:0-1623 GCA_031384285.1 Verrucomicrobiota bacterium | reverse complement strand
GCTCCCTGCAAACCGGATGCCGGATGCGGCCCGAAAGGATTCTTTCAAGAAAACAGCCTGATTCTGCGACTGGACGCGAGAATGCACCCATCGGACTCCCCGAACCAGCGAGAGAGATTGAGCCAAATCGCACGATTTTGGCGCACATGGGCGCATCACGTGACACAGCTCGCCCTACCGGGATATGACGAGCTTTCAGACCGAGAGGCGGTCTCTCGGACGACGACGACGGGGCCCGACCGCACGCTGCGCCGTCAGGCATCTCGCAGAGATCAGCGTCAACCCCGTGGAGCTTCATTGACGGCCGGAGCGGCACGTGGAAAGGCTCGCGCCATGAAAGCCCTGCTCGTCTTCGCCGCCTTGTCGCTCTTCGCCGCGGGTCTGGCCCGGGCCGCGGACGGAAAGGTCCGCCGCTATCTCTACGTCGCCACCCCCGATGGAGCACAGGTCGAGAGCGCTTCCGGGAACGGGATCCTGGTCTTCGACATCGACGACGGCTTCCGGTTCGTGCGGCGCATCGCGGACAAGGGCCTGAACTTCACCGCCGGCGTGCGCGGCATGACGGGCTGTCTCGCCACGCATTCGCTCTACTACGGCACGACCGCCCGGCGGATGGGCCGATTCGACCTCGAGAGCGACCAGGTGGTCTGGGAACACCAGTACTCCGGCGGCTGCGACCGTTCGGCGGTCACCTTGGACGGCAGCAAGGTCTTCGCGCCGACGGGTTGGTGGGAGAGCTCGGACAACGGCGGCTTGGTGGTGGTCGACGGCGCGACCGGCGCGGAACTGCGGCGCATCAAGGTCGGCACAGGCGCGCACAACAGCATCATGGGCCTCGACGGCAAGCGCCTATACCTCGGCACGACGACGACGTTGACGGTCCTCGATCCGGTGAAGGAGGAGGTGCTCAAGACGATCCCCGACGTGGGTGAGTTCGGCGTCTTCCCCTACACCATCGACCGCCAGCAGCGCTACGCCTTCGTGTGTCTCGGCAAGCACGTGGGCTTCGATGTCGTCGATCTGGCGAAAAGCAAGGCCATCCACCGGGTGCTCGCGGGTGACGCGCCGATCGCCCACCGGACCCACGGCGCGGCGCTGACGCCCGACGAGAGCGAGCTCTGGATCAGCGACCAGGACGGCAAGAAGTTGTTCGTGTTCGACGCCACGCAGATGCCGCCGACACCGAAGGCCGAGGTGGCGTTGAGCGTCGGCGGGCACGGCTGGGTGAACTTCAGCCTCGATGGACGATACGCGTGGAACCACACGCCGGACGTGTTCGACGCGCGGACGAAGCGACAGGTCGCGACCTTGCGCGACGAGAACGGCAAGCGGGTCGGCAGCTCGAAGCTGATCGAGGTCCAGTTCCGCGACGGCAAGGTAGTGGGGATGGGCAGCGAGTTCGGCCTGGGGCGGAAGTGACCCCAAGGATATCACGCGACGAGTGATGCTCTTTGGCGCAACCGATTCACTCCAATTCGTTCCTATCCAATTGCAGGCCGCACCACTATTTTGAGAGGTATGACGAGGAGATTTTTGATCTCGATCGCCGTTGGGCTCTTGGGCGTTCTTGCCTCGGTTGGCCTGACGACGCTTGCGGTGAACACGGGTGTTCTATTCGGAGGG
>JANNAJ010000544.1:0-10641 GCA_031384285.1 Verrucomicrobiota bacterium | reverse complement strand
GCGGCCGATCCAGTTCCTCTGCATCTCCTTCAGCGAATCGGACCATTCGATGGTGTCGAGATCGGTCAGCAGCCGTTCGGCGAGGGCGGTGATGCGGAGCATCCATTGTTTCATCGGCCTGCGGATGACCGGGAAGCCGCCGACCTCGCTCTTGCCGTCGATGACCTCCTCGTTGGCGAGCACGGTGCCGAGCTCGGGGCACCAGTTCACCGGCGCCTCGCTCACGAAGGCGAGACGCTTGGAATCGCGATAGGCGCGGCGGCCGGCCTCGAGCGTGCTGCCGGCATCTTGCCGGCAGGGGGCGTCATGATCGACGTGAGCCGCCCCTGGCGTCGGTTCTGCCGGCAGGATGCCGACAGCACGACGCTCCAACTTCGCCGGATACTTCAACGTGCTGATCGGCTCCGCCTTGCCGGTCTCCGGGTCGACCCAAGCGTTGTAGAGCTGGAGGAAGATCCACTGCGTCCAGCGGAAGTAATCGGGATCCGTGGTGGCCAGTTCGCGCGACCAGTCGTAGCTGAAGCCGAGCGACTTGATCTGGCGGGTGAAGTTGGCGATGTTCTCCTCGGTGGTCTTGCGCGGATGCTGGCCGGTCTTCACCGCGTACTGCTCGGCGGGCAGGCCGAAGGAATCCCATCCCATCGGATGCAGCACGTTGAGGCCCTGCGCGCGGCGGTAGCGGGCGAGGATGTCCGTCGCGGTGTAGCCCTCCGGATGGCCGACGTGCAGGCCGGCGCCGGAAGGGTAGGGGAACATGTCGAGGATGTAGAACTTGGGCGGGAGCTCGGCGGCCGACGGCGTCTTGCCGGCCAGGCCGTGGCGCGCGCCGAAGGGATGTCCGGCGGGCACGGAATCCCCGGGGTTCCACGCGCGGAACGTCTGCTCGACGTCCCAACGCTGCTGCCACTTCGGTTCGATGAGGTGAAACGGATACTGTCGCCGCGCCATAAGGGCGGGGACCGTAGGGCAGCCACGGCAAAGCGGGCAACGGCGGAAGTCGGGATGCGCGGGCGCAGTTGCGGTCCCGCGGCCTCTCGCGGACATTCAGCGCGCCGATGTCCTCCCACGCCGCTCCGCTCCGGCTCTTGCTCGAGGTCTCCGTCCGCTCGGCGTGGCGGCGGCTGGTGGCGTTGCGCGAGCAATCGTGGCTGCTGCTCGGGTTGATCGTGGTGTTCTTGGCCGGCTACGCCGTGCTGGCGTTCGCGCTGTTCCATTTCGGGCTGCGCTTCCTCGGCAAGTTCCCGGGCATCGGCGGCCTGCTGGTGGAGCGGCTGTTGTTCCTGCTGTTCGCCTTCCTGTTCGCGCTGCTGCTGCTGTCGAACCTGGTGATCAGCTACACGAACCTTTTCCGCAACCGTGAGACGTCGTTCCTGCTCACCTTGCCGGTGCCGACGCGGACGGTGTTCCAGTGGAAGCTGCTGGAATCGACGCTGCTGGCCTCGTGGGCGTTCCTCTTCCTCATCGCGCCGATGCTGGTGGCGTACGGATTGGTGAACCACGTGGCCTGGTTCTTCTATCCGGCGATCGTGGTGCTGGTGGCGCTGTTCATCGTGCTGCCGGGCGCGGCCGGGGCCGGGTTGTCCATCCTGCTGGCGCGGCATCTGGACCGCCGCGCGTTCCAGGTGCTGCTGATCGGCGCCCTGCTGGCGGCCGTGGCGGTGGTGCTGTTCAAGTTCCGGCCGGAGGTGGTCAAGGACGACGAGCTGGAGACGCGCGTGCTGGCGGTGATCGACCGGTTGCTGGAGAACACCCGGTTCGCGCAGTTCCCGCTGCTGCCGAGCTACTGGCTGAGCGCGAGCGTGCAGAACATGGCGGAGGGCGCGCTGAGGTCGGCGGGCTTCTTCGCGCTGGTCCTGCTGAGCCACGCGCTCTTCTTCGGCATGTTGGCGACGACGCGGCTGGGGCCCGCCTTCTACGAGGCGTCGAGCGTGGTGCAGAGCCGCGGGAGCATGTTCGCGCGGTGGCTGTGGTTCCAGCGGGTGGAGGAGCGCCGGCGCGCCATCGCGAAGCTCAGCCTGCTGCTGCGTCCGCGCGATTGGATGGATGCGGTCCTAGGCTGGCGCGGGATCCTGCCGTCGGATGTCCGCGCGCTGGTGGCCAAGGACCTGCGGGTCTTCTGGCGCGACACGGCGCAGTGGGGCCAGACGCTGATGCTCTTCGGCCTGCTGACGGTGTACATCATCAACCTCCGGCATTTCACCCGGCAGCTCGACTCCCCGTTCTGGATCTCGTTGGTGAGCTACTTGAACCTCGGCGCTTGCGCGCTGAACCTGGCGACGATCACCACGCGGTTCGTGTTCCCGCAGTTCTCGCTGGAAGGGAAGCGCGTGTGGGTCGTGGGCCTCGCGCCGCTCGGGCTCGTCGCGGTCGTGCGGCTCAAGTTCTGGTGCGCGACGGCGGCGACGCTCGTCGTGATGCAGGTGCTGACGCTGCTGTCCTGCACGTTGCTGCATCTCGGGCCGGCGCGGACGGCGTTCTTCGCGGCGACGGTGACGGTGATGACCTTCGTGCTGAACGCGCTGGCGGTCGGCCTGGGAGCGTTGTACCCGGATTTCAAGGAGACGAACCCGAGCAAGATCGTGAGCGGCTTCGGCGGCACGTTCTGCCTGGTGCTGAGCTTCCTCTACATCGTCGTGTCGGTCGTGCTGCTGGCCTTGGGCAGCCCGTGGGGCTGGAGCCCCAACTCGATGGACGACTTCGAGCCGGGCAAGGCGGCGTTCTCCTGGACGGTGTTCCTGCTGATGAGCGCGCTGGCCGGCTGGCTCCCGCTGCGCCTCGGCTTGCGCAAGGTCGAGGACACCGAGCTCTGATCCGCGATGGGACCGGTGGTCGGCTTCGATGATCGCCGATCAGCGGTTCTTTCCCCGTCCGAGAAAACGAAGACGCCCGGGGCCGGTCGGCCCCGGGCGTCCGCGATCGAAGTGGTGGAGAGGACGGGTAACGCTCCCGCATGGCCTTGCTTGCAAAGCAAGTGCATTACTTGTCTGCCACCTCCCCACGGTGGGCTGACCGACGAACCGGGCAGCGCCGTGAAATTGTTCGAGGCCTCCGCGGTCGTCGAGCCGTTTCTTGCGGGCGCCGGAATCCGGGATGAAGCGGGACTCGCCAAAGTCGCCGTGGAGGACTTCCATCGGCGCATGAGATCCCGGTCCTTGCTGTCCGCCCTCCCGGTCGCCGCTGGTCTGCTCATGTGCTCCCGCGACGCGCTCGGCGCGGAGACGGCGCCGCCGTGGCCGGGCGACGCGTGGCGGCGCGAGCACCGTGTCATCGACCTGCACCAGCATATCGACGGCACGGCCGAGCGCACGTCGCGCGCGGTGCGGATCATGGACCGCTCGGGCATCGGCATCGGCGCGAACCTCAGCGGCGGCGTGGTGACCGCGAAGCCGGGCGAGAAGTCGGAGTTCGAGCGGATGAAGACGCTGGCCGACCAGGTCGCGCCCGGCCGTTTCGTGCAGTACTTCAACCTCGACTACGCGGGCTGGGACGAACCGGGCTTCGCCGAACGCGCCGTGAAGCAGGTCGAGCGCGCCCGCGGGCTCGGCGCCGCCGGCTTCAAGGAGTGGAAGCGGCTCGGGCTCTATCTGCGCGACGGCAAGGGCGAGCTCATCAAGGTCGACGACCCGAAGCTCGACGGCGTCTGGCGGCGTTGCGGCGAGCTGGGATTGCCGGTGAGCATCCATGTCGCCGATCCGCGCGCCTTCTGGCTGCCGTTCGACAAAGAGAACGAGCGCTGGCGCGAGCTGCGGGACCATCGGCCGTGGTGGTTCGGTGACGCGAAGAAATACCCGGCCCGCGAGGAGTTGCTGGCCGCCCTGGAACGCGTCATCGCGCGCCATCCGAAGACCACCTTCGTCTGCGTCCACTTCGCCAACAACTCCGAGGACATCGACTGGGTGGATCGCCAGCTCGACGCGCATCCGAACATGCATGCCGATCTCGCCGCGCGCATCCCGGAGCTCGGGCGGCACGCGCCGGAGAAGGTCCGCCGGATGTTCACGAAGCACCAGGACCGCATCCTGTTCGCCTCGGATTTCCAGGTCTATGCCAAGCTCATCCTCGGCTCGTCCGGCGACGACGAGGACCCGACCGACGACGACGCGGCGACGTTCTTCCACAAGGAATGGCGATGGCTGGAGACGGGCGACCGCGATTGGCAGCACATGACGCAGATCCAAGGCGACTGGACCATCAGCGCCATCGGCTTGCCGCCCGGAGTGCTCCGGAAGATCTACTTCGACAACGCGCGGAAGCTGCTCGTCCGTTCTCTGCCGTCCACGACCGTGAAGGCGAAACATATCGTCCGCGACTTCGTGCCGGACGGGATCTTGTCCGAGCCCGAGTGGATGCAGGCGACGCCGTTCCCGCTCGAACAGGAGGCCGTCGACGGCCGTGCGCGTCCGGAGATCAGCACCACCTGCCGCGCGCTCTGGTCCGACCGATACTTCTATCTGAGCTACGAGAGCCCGTTCACCGCGCTCACCGACTTCGGTCCGGCGCAGCCGGGCGAACGCGTCTCAAAGGACGGCTCTCTCTGGGACAAGGATGTCGTCGAGCTCTTCGTCGCGCCGGATCCGTCGAAGCTCACGCACTACACCGAATACGAGTGGGCACCGAACGACGAGGCGCTCGACCTGCGCCTGAAGCGGCCGGAGTCGGACTTCGCGTGGAGCAGCGGCATGGAGTGGAAGGTCCGCGTCGACACGGCGAAGAAGGTCTGGACCACCGAGGTGCGGATCCCGCTGGCCGCGTTCGGCGACAAGCTGCCGCAAGCCGGCACGCGTTGGCGCGCGAACCTCTACCGCATCGACCGCGCCCACAAAGCCTTCCTCGCCTCGAACCCGGTGCTCAACGGCAGCTTCCACACACCGGACCGTTTCGGATGGCTGGAGTTCGAGCCGTGACCTCACGAACGCCGGGGTCTCCTCATCTCGGTTCCGGAGGGCATGCGGGTGTTCCGAAAGGTTGCCGACGCAGAGGCACACTCCCCCGGCATTCCTTTGCGGGTGGGCACCCGTTCTGATCGCACCTTCGCGGCAAACACCTAGGCCAAGTTTGCCACGGCCGTCTTCTGGACGAACCTACGGCGCGTATGGAACCAGCAATCCCCCGCGTCGTCGTGCTCGGCGCCGGGTTCGGCGGAGTGACCTTTTGCCAGTCGTTCCGCCCTCCTCGCGCGGTCGTCTACCTCGTGGACCGGCAGAACCACCATCTCTTCCAGCCGCTGCTCTACCAGGTCGCGACCGCGGGCCTCTCCGCGTCGGAGATCGCTCAACCGGTCCGCGCCCTGTTCCACGACCGGCCCGATGTCCACGTCCATCTGGCGAACGTGGAGGACATCCGGCCGGCGACCCGGGAGATCGTCGTCGACGGCAGGACGCACCCGTACGACTACCTCGTCTTCGCGATGGGAGGGCGCACGAGCTACTTCGGTCATCCCGAGTGGGAAGCCTTCGCGCCCGGGCTCAAGTCGCTCGACGACGCCCAGCGCATCCGTCGCGAGCTGCTCTGCGCGTTCGAGCACGCCGAGAACACCTCCGACGAGGCGGAACGCCGACGCTTGATGACCATCGTGGTCGTCGGTGGCGGCCCCACCGGCGTGGAGCTGGCCGGAGCCTGCAGCGAGCTGGCCCGGCATGTGTTGCGCCGGGACTTCAAACGCATCGATCCAGCGCAGGCCAAGGTGGTTTTGATCGAGGGCAGCCCGCGGTTGCTCGGGCAGTTCCCCGAGGAGCTCGGACAGGACGCCCGCGAGACGTTGGAGAAGATGGGCGTCGAGGTCCGCTGCGACACGCGGGTGAAGGACATCACCCGCGGCCGGGTCGAGCTGATGGACGGCTCGTCGATCGAGGCGGAGAACATCCTCTGGGCTGCCGGCATCGCCGCGTCGCCGTTGACCGCGAAGCTGGACGTCCCGCTCGACCGCGCGGGACGGGTGCTCGTGGAGCCGGACCTCAGCATCCCGGGGCATCCGGAGGTCTTCGTGATCGGTGACGCGGCCTACCTCTTGGACAAGGACGGCCAGGTCGTCCCCGGCGTGTCGCCTGCGGCGATCCAAGGGGCCAAGCACGTCGCCCGGATCATCGAGAGCGAACTGGAAGGGGCGCCCGAACGGCCTCCTTTCGACTACTGGGACAAGGGGAGCATGGCCACCATCGGCCGTTCCGCCGCGGTCGCGAAACTCGGCCCTCTGCAGATGACCGGCTTCTTGGCCTGGACCGCGTGGTTGTTCGTCCACCTGCTCTTCCTCGTCGGGTTCCGCAACAAGGTCGCGGTGCTCTGGCAGTGGTTCTACAGCTACGTCACGTATCGCCGCGGCGCACGGATCATCACGGGGTTGAAGTGGTGAGTCGGACCCGTGGCCGGTTGGAGGTCTGGGGTCTCGCGTCGCGCGTCGCGCGTCTGGGGTCTGGGGTCTGGGGTCTGGCGCTCGGCTTGCCCCGTTTGAAAACAAAAAGGGCCGGGGAGTTGATCCCCGGCCCTGTGAAGGTCGACGAGCGACCGGCTTAGTTCCCCGCGCGGTAGAACTTCTGCGCCGCCGCCGCCGTGTTCGGCGAGAACGGGCTGGTCGCACCGGCGACCGGCGCATAAGGCCCGGCCGCGTTGTCGGCACCATGGAGGGTGCCGGTGAACGTGATCTTGCCGTCGAGGGCGATGGCGATGGTCGGGGCCGCCGCGCCGCCGAAGGCGGTGCCGAGCAGGCCGACGTCCGCGATCTGCATGCTGTTGGCCGTGGACTTGGCGATGGTCGGGAACGTCACGCGGTAGGTCTTGTAGACCGCCGTGTTGGCGAACGAGAACGTCTGCGTGGTGAAGCGGGCGCTGAACGCCGCGACATTGCCCGACGCGACGGTCTGGAAGAAGACGCCGTCGTCGGAGCCTTCGATCAGGTAGCTGGCCGGATCGCGGTCAGGAGAGTCGTTGGCCGAGGTGAGGGTGATACCCGAGATGATGCTCGAACCGGCGGCCGGAGTGACCGTGAACCCGGTGTTGAACTTGTCGAAGTTCAGGTACTTCGTGCTGCTCTTGCCATCGAGGACGTTCTTCACGCCTTCGGCGCCCGGGGAGTTGGCCGAGCTGGCGACGATCGTGTCGTTGACCGACAGGATGTTCGGGCTCAACTGCGGGGCCAAGGAGCTGATGAACGCGCCGCCCAAGGCCGCGCTGCCGTTCGCCGGATCCGCTGCGCTGGCGAGCTTGGCATTGACGGCGAGGTTGTCGCCGCCGCCGCCTTCTTTCTGGAGGGCTTCCAGATAGTATTTATTGCCACCCTTGAGGGTGATCTTGGCTCCAGTGGCCCATTCGGTGGCTTGGAACTTGTCCGAGCGGTTCTCCGGGTTGGTCGCATCGCGACGGTCCAGCAGAACCCATTGGCGCTCACCATTCCAGACCGGCTCCGCGGCGATCTGCTTCTTGTTGGCCGGATTCTCGTCGGTGCTCAGGAAGAGCGCCGCGCCGTCATCGGCCGAGATGAAGAACACATAGTCGCCGTCTTGCGGCGGGATGACCAACGCCGTGAGGCGGGAGCCGTAGTTGTCGTCGAAGCCGGTGCGGGTTTCAAGCCCGTCGCGGATCTCGACGTGGTCCGCCGGGTCGTTCTTGAAGTGGTCGCTGCCGGTCAGGTCGGCGACCCCGCCGCCGCCGATGCCCCGCCAAGCTTCCCACTTGGCCTTGCCCACGGTGGCCACCCAACTGCGGAGCGTGCCGGTGCTGTTTGCGGCGGCATTGCCCGCCGTGTCCGACACGCCGTTGACCGTGAGGGTGTAGCTGCTGCCCCCGGTCTGCGCCGAGGTGGTGAGGCGGACCGTGCGGCTATCGACCAAGGTCGCCGCCGAGACGGTGAGCCCGCCGCTGAAGCTGTAGTTCGCCACCGTGGTGGCCGAAGGCGCGACGACCCCTTCCGAGAAGCGGACGGTCGCGGTCTTGAGCGTGTCGGTGCCCGTGACCAACTGGACCGTGGGCTTCACGTTGTCCGCGGTGACGGTGAGCGTGGCCTCGGTGCTGGTGGCAGCGAGACCGGGAACGGCGACGAGCACCTTGTACTTGGCACCGCTGTCGGCCGCCGCTGCTGCGGCGATGCTGTAGCTCTGGGCGTTGGCACCGGCGATCGGGTTGCCGTTCTTGTACCACTGGTAGAGCACCGCGGTGGTGTAGGGCGAGGCGGTGGTGGCCTGGGCGTAGAAGAGCGCCGGGCTGTTGGCCGGCACGCTCACGTCGGAGGGGTTCTTGGTGATGGTCACGACCGCGCCGACCGCGTCAGCCACGCCGGAGAGCAGCGCGCCCTGGATGGGCTTGAGGTTGGCAGCAGGGGTGGTGTCGCCGACCTTGCGCATCGCGACCTGGCCCCAATCGCCGCCGCCGCCTTCTTTGACGACGAACGCGAAGCCGTATTTCTGGCCCGCGACGAGCTTGATGGGGGTGGCCGTGGTCTGGATGGCCGTGCCGCCGGTCTCTTGGAACGATTTGCAGCAGCCGTCCTCGGAGGCGATCGGCGTGTCGGTGCCGGGCTTCGGGATGGTGGCGTTGGCGCTCAGGAAGAAGTCCGAGTTGTCATCGCTGCGGACGAAGAAGTCGAAGTCGCCCGACTCCGGCGCGGTGAGCACGCCTTTGATCACGACACCGAGGTTCTCGCCGTAGGTATCGCCGAAGTTCGGCTCACCGAAGCTGAGACCGTTGATGTAACGGCCGCGGTCCGGGGTGTTGGCGGCATACTTGGCGTCGTCGTAGAGCGACTGCGTCTGGGTGGTGCCGATGCCGTCGTAGATCTCCGCGAGGAGGAAGCCGACGTCGGCGACTTCGGCCGCCGTCGTGACGGAGGTCGTCACCTGGGCGGACTTGTTGCCGGAGATATCGGTCGCTTCGACCGCGTAGGCATAGGACTTGCCCGGCGAGACGCCGAGGTCCGTGTAGTTGGTGACGGTCAACGTGGCCGCGACTTTGGTGCCGTCGCGATAGACGTTGTAGGCGACACGGCCCGAATCATCGGTCGCGGCTCCCCAGGTGAACGCCACGCGGCGGGCACCGGCGGAGACGTTGGCGATCGCACCGGGGGTCGTCGGCTTGACGGTGTCCGCGGCCGCGGCCGTGGTCACGAGCTTGATGTTGTCGAAGTGCGTGTGCTCGTTGGCGCCACCGGTGCGGCCGGCCAGCACGATGCGGCCGGAGCTCGGGAAGTAGGCGGTCTGGAACTTGTCCAGGATGGTCGCGCCCTTGAACTTGACCGTCAGCTTGGCGGTCGCGTCGACGTCCACCACGAGGGGGACCCAGGAGAGGCCGGCCCAGGAAGCGGCATCTTGGGGATCGCCGCTGTTCGCCCAGAATGCCGCGTCACGCGGTCCGGTCTGGAGGCTGGTGATGTCGGTCGCGGCACCGTGCCGGGTGGGCATGGCGTACTTGAGCACGGTCACGTTGTCCACGCGGACGATGATGCCTTCGATGTCGCTGGTGTCGGGCAAGGTGTTGCCGGACCAGGTGTCGAAGTCGACGGCGATACCGGTGGTGGAACCGCCTTCGGCGATGCCGCCGGCCCAGTTGCCTTGGTTGCTCTTCGCCGCGTTGTCCACCAAGATGGGGTCGCTGGTGCGGGCGAAGCTGATGCTGAAGCCGTCGGCCGCTCGGTCGCCGGTGCTGTTGCCGACGCGGAGGTCGGCGTTGAACGTGAACGCGGAGACGATCTTGCCGTCATCGATGTCGTCGAACACGATCGACGAGAACAGGCCGCCGATCGGGTAGGTCAGCGCCAAGAATCCACCAGGATTGCCGCCGCTGGCGACCCAAGGCGCGGGGTTAACCCCGTTGCCGCCGATGTCCAAGATCCCAGCCGCGACCGGGTCGGTGCTGAAGTCGTAGGACACGCTTCCGGCGCGGACCGAGGTGGCACCCGCCACGACAGCCGATGCCAGAACGAAGGAGGCGAAACGCCTCCTGACCCCGCTGGACAGCGAGGCGCTCTGTGACGTTGCTTTCTGATTTTGCATACTCACGTTTTTTGGTTTTTGCAGACTTTGCCGCGTTCTTCTCGACCACTCGGCCGGAAGACACGGTCCGTCCGGGCAGCACGGCTACCCGACCCGACCGACGGCAACCTCTCCGATCCTTCGCTTTCGAGCCAACGAAGCCGACAGGACCCCACGCCCGGAGAGATATCCACGGGGAAGCCCGGGTATCGCGGACGCGAAAGCGACGGATTGAAGAGGTTGCTGAAGGCATACGTTTTTGAAGTGGGAATTTGCAAGCCTAAGTTCCCCTGTGGCGCCGCTCGCGGACCCCGAAGGTTCGGCTCGGCCGCCCTCCTGGATCCTGACCGTTGCAGATATGGGACCTCCAACCGCCTGCCGGAGTGGAAACTACATCCTAGGATGGCGGCGGAGACCGGCTTGCACCGGGCCAAGGTCGCCGGACCGGGCCGGGTCGTGAAAAATCTCATCCGGGATGCGATCCGACGCGATGTCCGCCTTTCCCGCCATCCGACGAGGGGCGACCCGTTCCGTCCGGCGTCCCGGGATCTCGCCAGAACGGTCGACCTGGTTGGGTGCGATCAGAAGTGGCGGACATAGGTAGCGCTGAGCGGCCCACCGAAGGGACGCTCCCGCTGGATCAGGGTGGAACGGCCAACTTGGCCGTCCTCGGCGGCAACTTGCC
>JANNAJ010000609.1:0-5785 GCA_031384285.1 Verrucomicrobiota bacterium | reverse complement strand
AGGGATTGAGGTCGCAAGGTCTGCCACGTCGAGGAGGAACCGGTCGCGCCCGTTCTGGCCGCCTTTGAAAACTATCTCGCAGCCATCGGCGCTGCGGCCAGGCGCATGCACAAGACAGAGGGGCGAACCCGGTGCGGCGGGCGCGGCAAATTCAAGCGCCTCGATGCCGAGCGCGCGCGCCACGGCCATGCTGGTGTCGCCACCGCAGACGACGGCGCGCTTCAGGCCGCTGGCTTGCAGCAAGCGGTCGAGCACAGCGCCCAAAGCGCGCCCCAACTTTTCCCGGTCCGTCGAACCGAGAGAGCTTAGGAGCCGTTGATCGGCGGGACCGCGACTGGTGTGAAGGATCAGACTGCGCCCGGAGCGAAGTAGCGAGAGCGCATCGGAGAGGTCAAACTCCGGCCCTTCAGGATCGAGCAATCGCATCGGGTCGAGCGCGACCTCGGCGAAACCGGATTCCACTGCCTTGGCAATCTGCCGGTCCGTCACGGGCGAACAACTGCCGGAGACGCCGACCAGTTGACGTGGAGCCGCTGGCGATGACGGGGCGGTTTGTTCTGACCTCGGATGTTCGGAAGGCACAGCCCAGCACGCGACCAACGCATACTCCACCGCGCTGGATCCGACGACGAAGAGTTGCCCAGCCTCCGCCAGACGCTCGATCTCCCGCCCGATGACCGGCAGATGCACCTCACGCACCGTGTCGAAAAGAGTGACAGGTGGAGGCCCGTCACTTGGAGCAGCCCGTGCGGGAAGGCTGCCACCCGCGGCCAGAGCCGCTTCCAGTTTGAGCACATCGATCAACTCCACCGACAGGCTCGTCTGTGTGCCGAGGATCAATCGAAGGTCGGCCTCATCCATCGGCGTGACCGGATGCCGGCTCATCGTGGGATGCCGGTCGAGACGGCACGGCTCGGTATCGAGCCCGGAACGTGCAAAGAGATTACCAAACGCCACGTAGCGCCCAAGCAACGGCAGACCGACCGCCAGGGGGGTGGGCCGCTCGCCGAAAACTTGCCGCCCCAACTCAATCGCTTTGCCGATGGAGCCGATGGACGGAGATGAATCGAAGGTCGAACACATCTTGTAATGGGCGATCCGCGCGCCGCTCACCTTGAGCGCCTCGAAGGCGGTCGGCAGTTCGCGCTCCATTTCCTCAGGCGACATCGTGCGTGAGCCGCCCGCGATGCCGAAAGCGCGCAGGCCTGGATACTTCGCGAGCTGCTCCGCGGTCGGCGGTCTCAGAAACAGCACGGTGCGATAGCCGGAGCGAGCCAGCGCTTCCATCACATCAGCGGAACCGGTGAAATCGTCGCCGTAGTAGGCGAGGATAAGATTGTTCATGATCTTGCGCCTCCAAATCTGTTGATCGCTTCCTTCAGCTCCGGATGCGTCTCGGCGTAAGTGTTCAGATCAATTCCTCTCACCGCCGCCACCCAGGCTTGTTGCAAACCGCGCAATCCAGCCGCCGGGCCCATCGGATGCGCCATGATGCCGCCACCCGCGACATACATCAGGTCAGTCGTTCCGGTGAGACGATAAGTTTCGGGCGCCTGGCCGCCCCATTGGCCAGAGCTGATGACGGGCATCACCGTGTCGTCGGAACGGAACATCGGCGTCATGCAGGCGCGGACGCTGCGCACCACGGAGTCGTCCGGCTCCCAGAATTTGTTTTGCAGCCCGTTGACGTGCAGGTGATCCACGCCCGCGAGACGCCAAAGCTTTTGCCACGCCGGATACTCGATGCCGAGCAGCGGGTGCCGGGTGTAGAGTCCCCAGCCATTGCGATGTCCGTGAATCGGCAACGCGCAGCGCTTCCGCAATTCCACCAGCGCCGGCAGCCCCGCACTGTGCAGGCTCACCATCACGCAGGTCCCCCCGGCCGCGAGCACGGTGTCGTGATGACGCAGCATCGCGTCGAGGTCGTCGGTGATGTTGAAGGCGAACATGACCTTCTTGCCGGTCTTGTCCGCGAGTCGATTGATCACCCGCATCACGGCAGCGACGCGATCCTTCAGCGGACAATTCGGCGCGTCGGCTTGCAGCTCGTCGTCCTTCACGAAATCGATGCCGGCCTCGCCCAACTCGCGGACGACCTTTGCCGTCTGCTCCGCCGAAAGACCCACGCTCGGCTTCACGATCGTCCCAATGATGGGTCGGTTGTAAACGCCCGCCAGCTTGCGCGTGCCAGCGACGCCGAACTGCGGTCCGGGATACTTCTCGCCGAACGCAGGCGGCAATTCGAGGTCGAGCAGCTTGCACCCCGTGTGGTCGGAGAGCTCATAGAGGTTCCCGCAGACCGTGGCCACGAGCGTGGGCAGGTTTGCGCCGACGTTGGCGAACGGAAACGCGAGTGTGATCTCCGCACGCTGATACTTGAGCGGACCGGACACGCCCTTCGGCTTTCGACCACCGGGCAGGCTCGGTGCGTCCGCAGGATCCAGGAGCGTGATGGTCGTGACCCTGGCGCGTGCGCGAGCCTTGAGTTCCTCGGTCTCGCCAGGCACCGGCAGGAAGGTGCCGGACGATTGCTCTCCGGCGATGGTCTCGGCGACCTGCTCGATGGGCAGGCAGGTCTCGATACGATAGCGGGCGATGATGGAATTGTGGGCGGCTGCACTCATGGGGAAGAAATTGAGTTTGAATCCGCGGCGGACACAACCACGCGCGGTTCGCCGGAAGATCCACTGTTGAACCGCGTGGGCGCCTTCTCGGGCAGCTGACCCTTGCCGACTTCTGCACCGGTTCGCGGATCGTAGATGCGATAGGCGCGAGGCACGGCGAGCGAGGTGATGCCCGTGCCGCCGCCGTCCGGCAGATAGAGCACGAAGAGCTTTCTGGGCACAGCCAGACCGCGCCGCCCGTAGGTGTAGGTCCAGTTCGGCTGCATCTCCGCAAAGGGCAGGCCGTCGAAGCTCTTCGCGGCAATGCCCGGGTAACGTGAGCCCTCGAAGTCGAGCGCTTCACGCCAACCGGCTCCGGGCGCGGTGCACCAATCCGCATGATCGGGTTCCTTGGCGTGCAGCCGCCACTGCCAGAGGCTGCCGGCGCCGTGGACGAGGCCCATCGCGCCGCCCGCGGTGAGATCGCACCACGCTTCGTGACCCTGCCACCAACCGGCGCCGCGTCCGGTCTTGCCCATGTTTTCGTAGGTTGGCTCGCCGTTGGCCACTGCTTTGACGGGCGTGTTGCGCCACATGTCGGCCACGCGCCCGGCCACGCGCCCGGCCACGTGTTCGCCGTTGTGGCCGGTCGGGCACCACTGGAAGTCGAGCCAGGCCTTGTCCTGGTGCGTGCGGTTCAGCGCGTGCGGGGAATAGAGGATACCGGTCGGCTGGCGGTAGGCGTCCCATTTCTCGATGTCCTGGCCCGCGCGGTCCAATTGCTCGACGACCAGCGGATCGATCGCCGGCCCATCACCACCCACCAGCCAGATGGCGGGCCGGGCGCCATAGCGGGCCACGAGATAGCGGCCGTAACGGGCGTAGTCCTCCGCGCTCACGACGTTGCCGGCCACGCGGCGGCCCTTCCAGCTGCAGCCGTGGAAGACTGGTCATAAACGGGCGCGATCCCGTGCGCCACGAGGATGCCAGTGAGCCGGTCGAACATCTCGAAATACTCGGGACGCAACTGGCGCAGCGTGCCTTGCGGCAGAACCTCGAAGCCGACGTCGGACCCCAGATCCTCCGTGCGCGAAAGGGGGCCTTTGCGATCCATGTCCGGCTGCACGGTCATGAGCAGGGCGGCATTGAAGCCCTTGGCTTGGCGATCCCGCGCATAGGTTACCGTCTGCTCGACCGTCGCCCGCCACGGCAAAGCCCAAGGGGGGTCCGCGCAGAGCAGTCGCGCCCGGCCATCGGCATGGACCAGATTCCGGCCACCCGACGGAATGCTCCAGAACCCGTGCCGCGTGAAGATCGTGCTGCGCTCTGACGCGGCGGCCCCAGCGGCGAGAGTTCCCGCACGTCCGCGCAAGCCGGGATCGCCGTCGCGGTCGGACGAGGCCCAGCGCCAGGTGCCCGACGATTTGGTCGAGGCAAACCGCGCGCGGAACGTGCGATCGCCGTCCCAGAACATGGGCCGCCGGATCGCCGTGCCGTCGTCGTGCGTGAAGTCTGCCCAAGCTTCGGTGTCCGTGTAGGGATTGGCGTCGTCGCGCGAGGCGGTGAATGTGAGTTCGACCTCCTGCCATTGCGGGGCCGTGGTGACGGATTCGGTGGCAACCATCCTGGTAGCGGACGCGAGCCAGATTCCACCGATGCCGAGAAGCAGGATGTCAAAGAGGTGCCGGTTCATAAATGGAATCTCTCTGTGTCCTCCAAGTCTCCGCGCTAGACACACGCCGCGCTCCGATGTGAAGCACAGAGATTTAGAGGACACAGAGATAGGGTGGTTCATTTCGCCTCCAGCACCAGCACCCAATCGCTCTCGCCGGCGGCGTTCTTGCCGGGTGGAGCAAACTCGCGCGCGCCCGAGTTCGGAAGCGGTGAGCCTTCGATAATCCTCAACTCACCGCTGGTCGGATCGAACCAGCGTGCCGTGACTGGCCCGCTCAATTTGGTGAGATCCCCAGACAGCGCCTGGCCCTTGGCGGCGAAGGCCAGCGCGCAGCGGCCGTTCGTGGTGATGGCGGAGGAGGTCGCGCCGGTGAAGCCGTCGGTCGCGGGCGCGAGTTGATGCCACGGCAGGGTGAGCAGGAACTTCTTCGCGTGAGCCAACTGCGTGGAGCCGGGCAGGTTCATGGCCTCCTTCCATGGCGTGCCGCCCCAGTCGCTGCCGGTCGGAGATCTGCCGAAGCGCTGGGCCGGGAGGTTCACCTGCCAGACGCCGTTGACGCCGTAGGTGTGGCCCGCGCAGCCGCTGTTCAAGAGGTGCGCCCAGAACGCCTCGCGCGCTTCCTTCGCGAGGAGCATCGGCTTGATCTCCAGCGCCTCGTAACGCGATTCACCGGAGATGACGGGCACAAGTGGCGGACGGTTCCACGCTTCGAGCGCCTTGGACGCGTGTTGTTCCGTAGGCGTGCCGTGGCCGGTTTGTTGCATCTCGAAGTCGAGCAGCGTCGGATCCACCACCTCATCGCGGGCGTTGCTGCGCGGATGCGTCGTCAAGAGTCGCCCGAACGGATCGGTGGCGCGCATGGAGCGGATGACCTCGGTCCATTCACGGCGCAGTTGCTGCGTCTCGGCTTCCTTGCTGCCGGAGTTATACCACGGCATCGCTTGTTCGCCGGATGCGCACCACACGACGGGCAGCGCGCCCCAGCGCGCGATGAGATAGCGCCAGTGCTGCTTCATCTTCTCGGTGCCGAGCCACGGCAGGTGATAACCCCAGCATCCGAGAATACACGGCGTCAGCCCTTGCTCGACGAGGTGCTGGATGCGGCGGTCGGCGGCGTCGAAGTATTCCGGTCGGATGCGCGTATAGAGTCTTTCCCACGGCTGCCCGGCGTCACCGAGGCCACGTTCGTCGAACGCCGGCATGTCGGGGTAAAGCCCGGCGACAATCTGGATGACGGTGAAACCTTTGTCGCGCCGGTCGGCGGTGAGCTGCTGGAAATCCTCCGGCCATTGAAGCCGCTTCACGAGGCCCATCCACCAGGTGTCGCCGAGCCAGAAGAACGGCGTGCCGTCCGCGTGCGCGAAATGGCGGCGGTCATCAGCCACGCGAATCGGGCCATGACGGGAGAGCGCATTGGTGCCGGTGTAAGGCGCAACGACCACTTCGCCCGTTACGCCATGCAGCGTCGCATCGGCTGCATCGCTGCACTCGGTGCGGTAGCGATGTG
>JANNAJ010000606.1:0-3810 GCA_031384285.1 Verrucomicrobiota bacterium | reverse complement strand
CCGACAACCGGCCGGTCACTCGAAGGTGATCAGCACGTCGCCGCCGACCCGCGAGGTGGACACGATCCGTCTGAGCTTGGCATCGCTCACGCGGAAGAAGCGCCGCGCGGCCTGGACCGGCACGCGGAACGTGAGGGCTCCGGTATCGGAGACGGTGCCGGCGACCGGCTGGAAGACCTCGCCGAGTTCGCCGGCCGAAAGGAGCACCGGGACCGCGGCGGTCGCGGCCGCGCCGAAGGACCACGAGAAGGTCTGCTCGCCGTCCTCGTCACGGAAGACCAGCTTGGCGGTGTGGGGTGCCGCAGGGTTGAGCGGCGAACCCGGGCTGTGGACGAGCAGCAGATAGCCGTTGCCGTCGAGCGTGTCGAAGTCCGCGGCCTTGCCATCGATCTCCAACCGGATCGATGCCGGATCGAACGTCGTCTCGATCGAGGCCACGCGGACTTTCACCATGTCGATGGGTTGGTCCGGGCGTTCACCGACCGCCGGGACCGCGTCGAGCATCGTCGCGCGGACCTTGCCCGGCACCACGGCGGCGTAGTTGTCGAAACGCGCGTCGACCGGCCCGCTCGGGTCGAGCGCGAAGGCGAAGAGTCCGGCCGTGCCCGACGCGTGGTTGGTGTCGGCGCCGAGGACCGAATGGATCGGCACGGCGGAGTTCGTGGCCGAGAACATCTGCCCCAGCAGGTTCGTGCCGAGCATGGTGAACACCATCCGGTAACGCTGGGCCGGATCCACGCGGAACGGCGATTCGTCGATCTGCCCGGCGGCGCCTTCGTTCTGGACCAACGTGATCTGGTGGTATCCGGACCGGGTGTTGTAGTTGTACGTATAGGCGCGGGTGGTCCCCAAGCCGAGGGTGCCGACGCGCGCGATGAGACCGAAGGACTGGTTGATCGTGTCGTCCCACCCGGCGACATCGGTCGCGACCTGCAGGCGCGTGTAGGTCTTCTCCGGACGCACGCTGCCCGCGCGCTGCGGACCGACGACCGCCGGGGCCGGGCTGGCGGGAGCGGTCACACGGTAGGCGCCGCCGGGATAGGTATAGGTCGCTCCCGCACCCACGAAGCCCAGCGGTGAATAATGCGACCAGCCGGCATCGTTGCCGTCGTTGAAATCGTCGGTCTGCGCGCAGGCGGCACCCGTCGCGCCGATGAAGAAGGCCAAGGCCGCGATGGACCGCGCCGGGGCGGACAGAAGAAGGCGGGGAAGCTTCATGGTCGTACGGGCTGCGGTGGCAGTGAAGACGCTTGATTCCATGGCCGCAAGCGTCCAGATACACATCGTCCTAGTAAGCACCGCTTTCACCGGTCCGTCACCGTGGTTCACCGGTCCTGTGATCGCATCGTCCCGCGAACGACACGATCCCGGCGACGTTCCTCCGATATGATCCAACCCGTCGAAGCTCCGATGCGACAACCCAGCCCAACCCACCGCAGACCCGCTTCCCCGCGAGCGGCGTGCCCGCCTTCCTCGGACGTGGCCGCCTTCACGTTGATCGAGCTGTTGGTCGTGATCGCCATCATCGCCGTGTTGGCGTCGATGCTCCTGCCGGCCCTGAGCAAGGCGAAAGAACGCGCGGTGTCGACCTACTGCCTCAACAACGTGAAGCAGCTGGCCATCGCCACGCACCTTTACTCCGGCGACAACCTCGAATGGCTGCCGCCGATCCAGTCCGCCATCCCCGGCGGCGAGACGTCGTGGCGGGCGTATCTCTTCCGCTACGTGGGAAAGACACCGGGCGCCTACGATTGTCCGGCGGAGAAAGAGGAGGTGTATGCCTCGGGCCGGCCGGCCGGCATGAAGAAGGGCAATGGCAACAAGGCTCTGCTCGGGCAGTTCACCGACGCGGAGATCGACGTGCCGAGCGGCATCGGAGCGGTGGACGTGCATTGGGTGGCCGGCGGCGCACCGCCACCGTTCGGCCGGCCCGCGGGCTACGAGAACAACCTGTGCCGCTGGCCGGCCGTCGAGCGGCCGTCCCAGCTGATCCTGTTCGGCGACGGCAACAGCGACGTGAATGCCGCCTATCCGCGCGACCGCTGGTGGATCTGGAAGGAGCTCGGCAGCGCCAACACCGCCGGCTTCAACCGTGTCGCCCAGCGCGACAAAGGAGCCACGCGCCATCAGGGCCGGTCGAACTACTGCTTCGCCGACGGCAGCGGCCAGCTGCTCGACGCCGGCCGGATCCCCTGCAACACCAACGAATGCTGGTGGTCCGCCAAGGCCGATCCGCACTGACGCCATGGACCTCTTCCACGACAACCGGGTGAAGCTCGCCTTCGCCGTCGCGCTGCTCGGCCTCTCGGGCGTGCTGACGTGGCGATTCATCCAGAGCGACGCCACCCCTTCCGAGCAGTCCTTCTTCTACGACCAGAGCGCCAAGAAGCTCTTCCCGGCGCGGCGCGACCTCATCCCGCCGACCCGCGGCATCGACGACGCGGCCGAGGACGCCGTGCGCGCGGTGGTGGTCTCCACCAACGGCCGACCGCAGCAACGGTCCACCTGGCGCATCGCCTATCTCGAGACCAACACGCCGGAGCTGAAGCAGCAGTTCGAGACCGCTCGCTCCAACCATACCGCCTTGGCGATGGGCCGCGGCGCGGCGCAGGACCACCGCTTGGTGAAGCGGCCCGAGGACACCGCATGGGTCCCGCTCTCGACGCCGGAAGGCGAGCGCATCGTCACCGAATGGACCTCCTGGGGCAGCGGCGACACCACGCCCGTCGTCTGCTCACCGTGATCCCCGATTTCGTCCGTCACCCCACTGGAACCGGAACCCGACAAAGACACATGAACCCGAACCTGACACGCCCCCTGTCCCATTGGCGGACCTGCCTTGCCGCGCTCTGCGGTTGCCTGGCGCTGACCGCCGCATCCGTCCACGCCGCTCCGTCCGTCATCACCGACCACGATGCCTACGCCATCGGCGAACCCATCACCGCCTTCTTCGCCGAAGGGCCCGGCAACAAGCTCGATTGGGTGGGCGTCTACCCCGACGGCATCGTGCCCGGCAGCGTCGGGTCGACGGTGTGGCGCTATGTCGACGGCACCCAGTCCGGCGCAGTGCCTTACAAGGAAGGCAAAGTGCGCTTCCCAGCCGGGTTGAATTTCGCCGGCGATTGGACAGCGTTCTTCTTGCTCAACGACGGCTATACCGCGCTCGCGCAGACGAGCTTCAAGGTCGTGGACGACGGCACGCCGCTCGTCCGTGCCGCCAAGCGCACCTACGCGCCCGGCGAGGCCATCACCGTCACCTTCACCAACGGCCCGGCCAACCCGAAGGATTGGGTCGGCCTCTACAAGAAGGGCCAGACGCCCGGTGCGGTGGGCTCGACGGACTATCTCTATGTGGACGGCACCCAGATCGGCGCCGTCGCGACGGCCGCCGGTTCGGTCACCTTCCCGAAAGGCCTTCCGGCCGTGGGCGATTGGGTCGCCTTCTTCCTGCAGGACGACGGCTACACGGTGCTCGCCACCGAATCGTTCTCGGTGAAGATCGCCGCCGGATCGCCCCCGAAGGCGCTCGCGGTCGAGCCGGCCGACGGCGCGACGAACGCCCCGCCCGCGCCGGTGTACAAAGCGACGCTCCAGAGCGGCGGCTCGCCCATCGCTACCAACAGCATCGCGCTCGCGCTCGATGGCGCCAAGGTCCCGCACTCGACGGCGGTCCAGGCCGACACGGTGCTCGTGAGCTACTCGGACACCGCGGTCCTCCCCGCCGGGTCGACGCACACGTGCACGTTGACCTTCGCCGACGAGTGCGGGACCTTGGCGCCATCGAGCGCGAGCGCGATGCTGTTGGTAGCG
>JANNAJ010000453.1:0-19479 GCA_031384285.1 Verrucomicrobiota bacterium | reverse complement strand
ACTCCGACCATGAATTCGCTCCGGACGCCGACAAGTTCACGATGGACTCCGCCGCCCCGGTCGTGGCCGATGCGACGGGCCATTATGCGGTGCCGATGCCGGGGTTGAAGGGCCGCCGCGAGTACTGAGCAGCCCGTCCCGCGAAACGACAAGCCCGCCGGAAGGCGGGCTTTTTCGTGCCGCCCCCCGGACGGTCGTGACGAAGGCACCGGATCGGCCGGCGGTGCGGTCCGCCGCTCTGGACCGGGGTGAGTGAAATAGACGGCGACAAAGTTTGAACACCCCTTCCGCGCGTGCTGTCATGGAACTGATCCTGTGGTGGCCGGCCTGACGGCCCGCGCCCTCTTGACGAGGCCGCGGGCGTTTGATTTTCCTATCCGGCCGTCACGGCGGATCGCGCGGTGCCAAGGCAACGTTCCTGTCATGATCACAGTCGAGAATTTGGTGAAGGAGTTCGGCCCCAAGAAGGCCGTCAACAACGTCACGTTCAGCGTCCAGCGCGGCGAGATCCTCGGGTTCCTCGGGCCCAACGGCGCGGGCAAATCCACCACGATGCGGATGATCACGGGGTTCTTCCCGCCGACCTCCGGCCGGGTCGCGGTCGGTGGCCATGACCTCGCGGAGGACCCCATCGCCGCCAAGAAGCTCATCGGCTACCTGCCCGAGAGCGCGCCGTGCTACAGCGACATGACGGTCGCCGGCTTCCTCGGCTTCGCCGCCGAGATGCGCGGGCTCCGGGGAGCCGCGCGGGACGCCGCCATCGAGAAGGCCGTGGGCCTGTGCTTCCTCCGCGACGTGCTCCATCAATCGGTGGACACGCTCTCGAAGGGCTACCGCCATCGGACCTGCTTCGCCCAATCGATCCTCCACGATCCCGAGGTGCTCGTGCTCGATGAGCCGACCGACGGCCTCGACCCGAACCAGAAACACGAGGTCCGCCAGCTCATCAAGCGGATGGGCGAGAAGAAGGCCATCATCTTCAGCACGCACATCCTCGAAGAGGTCGAGGCGGTCTGCTCGCGCGCGATCATCATCGACCGCGGCACGGTCGTCGCCAACGGGACCCCGGCCGAGCTCAAGGCCAGGTCCGAGGTCGCGGGCAGCGTCAGCCTCCGGGTCCAAGGGGTCGCGGCGGACGTCGTCCGGTCCAAGCTCGGCGGCCTGATGGTCGCCGGCAGGGTCTACGCGAACGCGACGGGCCAATCCGTCACCGCCCGGATCTTCCCGCGCGACAAAAGCGTCAACGGCGAGCTCGCGAAGGCGGTCGCCGAGCTCACGGCGAAGGAAGCGTGGCACTTCGACGAGCTGCACACCGAAGAAGGACGCCTCGACGAGGTGTTCCGCGCCATCACGTTGCCCGACACCGTCAAGGCCAAGGAAGCCTAGCCTCGCCGAGCTACGGACACCCCACCGCCCCGCGACCGTACGCGATACCGGGCATCCGCACCTCGCCACCCGAACCTCTCACCTCGAAATCGTTCCCATGTCTCCTGATTCTTTCCGCAACGTCTGGACCATCGCCAAGCGCGAGCTCACGGGGTATTTCAATTCGCCGGTCGCCTATGTGTTCATCGTGATCTTCCTGCTCCTGAACGGGTTCTTCACGTTCATGCTGGGCGGCTTCTTCGAGCGCGGCGAAGCGAACCTGAACTCGTTCTTCACCTGGCATCCGTGGCTGTACCTCTTCCTCGTGCCGGCGGCCGGCATGAGGCTCTGGGCCGAGGAGCGCCGTGTCGGCACGTTGGAGCTGTTGCTCACGATGCCCATCGCGCCGTGGGAGGCGATCGTCGGGAAGTTCGCCGCCTGCTGGGCGTTCTTGGCACTGGCGTTGGCGCTCACCTTCCCGGTGGTGTTCACCGTCGGGTTCCTCGGCGCGCCGGACTTCGGCACCATCCTCGCCGGCTACGTCGGCAGCCTGCTGCTGGCGGGCGCCTATCTGGCGGTCACGGTGATGACCTCCGCGCTCACCCGGAACCAGGTGATCAGCTTCATCCTGTCCGTCGTGATCTGCTTCTTCCTGATCCTGTGCGGCTGGGAACCGGTGACCAACCTGCTCGTGCGCTGGGCGCCGGACTGGTTCGTGAACACGGTGGCTGCGTTCAGCGTGATGCCTCATTTCGCGGGCTTCCAGCGCGGCGTGGTGGACCTCCGCGACCTCGTGTTCTTCGGGAGCGTGATGGTCTTCAGCCTCTTCAGCACCAGCGTGATCCTGCGCGGCCTCCGCGGCGCCTGAGCCTTTTCCTCCCCGAGCGACCATGAAACAGTCCAAGCTTCAGACGATCCTCTTCTCCGCCGGCGGTGTGGCGCTGGTGGCCGTCGCCGTCATCGGCGCGAACCTCATCATCAGCCAGGTCCGGGCCCGCGTGGACCTCACCAAGGACAAGCTCCACACGCTCTCCGACGGCACCAAGGCGATCCTCGCCAAGATCGACTCGCCGGTACAGGTGCGGCTCTACATCAGCCAGAGCAAGGACCGGATGCCGGCCGCGCTGAAGACCTACGCGCAGTCGGTCGAGGACCTGCTCGCCGAGTTCAAGGCGCAGGCCAAGGGCAACCTCGAGATCAAGAAGTTCGATCCCGAACCCGATTCCGAGGCCGAAGATTCCGCCAAGCTCGACGGCATCGAGCCCCAGATGCTCCAGACCGGCGAGGCCCTCTACCTCGGCGTGGCCATCGAATATCCGCCCCAGAAGGCCGCCTTGCCCTTCCTCTCGCCCCAGCGCGAGAAGCTGCTGGAATACGACCTCGCCCGTGCGATCTCGCAGGTGCTCGCCACGAACAAGCCCGTCGTCGGCGTGATGTCGCCGCTGCCGGTCTTCGGCCAGCCGATGAACCCGATGATGATGCAGATGGGCCGCCAGCAGCAGGGCAGCGAGCCTTGGGTCTTCATCAACGAGCTGAAGCGCGACTTCGACGTGCAGCAGGTCGGCATGGACGTCGAGTCGATCGACGAGAAGATCAAGGTGCTGCTCGTGCTCCACCCGAAGGACATCTCGGACAAGGCGCAGTTCGCCCTCGACCAGTTCGTGCTGCGCGGCGGCAAGCTCGTCGCCTTTCTCGACGCCCTCTGCCTCGCCGACAACCGCCAGCCGAACCCGATGGGTTTCAACATGGGCGGCGGTTCGTCCCTGCCAAAGCTGCTCAAGGCCTGGGGCTATGAGTTCGACACCGCCAAGGTCGTGGCCGACCTCAACTTCATGCGCCAGCTCGGCGGCCGCAACGGACAGCCGCAATACGTTCCGTCGTTCCTGTTCATGAACGCCACCGGCATCAACAAGGACGACGCCGTGACCAGCCAGAGCGACGACCTGTGGATCCCGTTCGCGGGCGCCTTCACCGGCAAGGCCGCCGACGGCCTGACCCAGGACGTGCTGCTCAAGACGACCGACAAATCGCAGATCGTCGACGGCGTCACCGCCCAGCTCAACGGCCAGAAGATCGTCGATGACTTCAAACCCAGCGGTGTCAGCTACACCTTGGGCATGCGTCTGAGCGGCAAGTTCAAGACGGCCTTCGCCGACGGGCGTCCGGGCGCGACGAACGCTCCTGCCGGCACCAACGCACCGGCAGCGGCCGACTTTATCAAGGAATCGAAAGGCTCCGGTGTGGTCTATCTCTTCGGCGACGCCGACTTCCTCTACGATCCATACTGCGTCGAGGTGAACCCGATGTTCCGCATCGCGGTGCCGCGCAACGGCAACCTCAACCTGCTCCAGAACCTCGTCGAGCAGGCCGCCGGCGACTCCAACCTCATCGGCGCCCGCGGCCGCGCCTCGCTGCGCCGGCCGTTCACGGTGGTCCAGAAGATGGAGACCGACGCCCGCCTCCGGTACCAGGCGAAGATCGAATCGCTCGACAAGAAACTGAACGACCTCCAGGGCAAGCTCAGCGAGATGCAGGTGAAGAAGGAGGGCAACACCTCCCGCGTCATCCTCACCCCCGAGCAGCAATCCGCGCTCAAGGAGTTCAGCAAGCAGCAGGCGGAGACCAAGAAGGAGCTCCGCGTCGAGCGCCGCAACCTGCGCCAAGATGTCGATGCCCTCGAGAACCGGCTGAAGTGGGCGAACATCGCGCTGATGCCCCTGTTCGTGACCGCGACCGGCATCGCGCTCGCCGTCGCCCGCCGCAAGAAGGTCGCCGCGAAGTGAACCCCGATCCCTCTCCCCTCGCGCTATGAAGTCGAAGCAATTTCTCCTGCTCTTGGCAGCCGCCGTCGTCCTCGGCGGAGGCGGCCTGATGGTCCTCAACTCCAAGAAGGCCGATTACCAGGCGTCCTCCGGCCAGATGGGCGGCAAGGTCCTCGGCGAGATCGATGTCAACGCGGTGGCCGCCATCCGTCTCACCCAGGGCACCAACGCGCTCAACGTCGCCAAGTCCGGCGACGGCTGGTCGGTGAAGGAGCGCGGCGGGTATCCCGCCAACTTCGGCGAGCTCGCCGATTTCGTCCGCAAGCTCGCCGACCTCAAGGTCGCGCAACCGGTGCGGGTCGGGCCGTCGCGCCTGCCGATGCTGGAGCTGACCAAGGAGACCGCGACGACGGTCGAGCTGATCGGGGCCGACGGGAAGACCTTGAAGACGCTGACCGTCGGCAAGAAGCACGTGAAGGGCGGCGGCGCAGCCGAGGAAAGCTCGCCGTTCGGCGGCGGTGGCGCGTTCCCCGACGGCCGCTATGTCATGGTCGGCACCGATGTCGCCACCGTGGCCGTGGTCGGCGATCCGCTGACCGGCGCGAACCCGAAGGCGGAGGACTGGATCGCCAAGGAATTCATCAAGGTCGAGCTGCCGGTCGCCGTGACGGTGACCCGGGCGGAGGCGACCAACAGCTTCCGCCTCACCCGCACCAACGAGTTCGGCGACTGGGCCCTGGCCGATGCCAAGGCCGGCGAGGACCTCGACAAGAACAAGGCCGCCGGCTTCAGCAGCATCCTCAGCGGTCCGAGCTTCAACGACGTGATCATCGCGCCCGACCTCAAGGCGCTCGGTCTCGACCAACCGGTCGAGACGGTCGTCCAGACCGCGGCCGGCTTCACCTACAAGCTCCGCGTCGGCAAGGCCTCGGCCGACGACAGCTACCCGGTGCAGGTCTCCGTGGACGCCTCGCTCGTCAAGGAGCGCACGCCGGGCAAGGACGAGAAGCCCGAGGAAAAGACCAAGCTCGACAAAGAATTCGCCGACAAGCTCGCGAAGCAGCTAGAGAAGCTGAAGGCGGAACAGGCCTTCTCCAAGTGGACCTATAGCGTCAGCAAGTGGTCCATCGACGCCTTCCTCAAGAACCGCGGCGACCTTTTCGCCGACAAGAAGGCCGACGCGCAGCCCGGTGCCGGAGCGGGTGCCGGCGCGGAGAACCCGCTGAAGTTCGAGCTGCCCGGAGCGAAGTGAACCCGAGGGGCGATCGCCAGCCCCGGGGCCGTTCATCCCCGTTCAGTTCCCGCCACGCTTGGGCAGGGAACCCGGCCGCTGCATCTCCCGGAGCGCCGCGGGATCCACCTTGCGGGCGGCGCCCGAGACAGAGTTGGTGGTGCCGTCGTCATCCACTTCGACACGGCGGGGCAGGTGGCTGCCCGTCTCCGAAGGAAGATAGACGTAGCGCTTTTTCTTGTGGACGGCAGGGGCGCTGTCCGTCGGTGCCGTCGAGGAGCAACCGGCGATCAAGGCCAGACCGAGCATCGCGGTGACCCTCCCGGCACGGCGATCAAGATTCATCATGCGCAGGGATCGTAGGGACCCGCCCGAGGGGGCGGCAAGCCGCAGTTCCGCGCAGAGCCAAGATTAGCCCGGGAAAACGCCCGGGCCCGGGCACGTCGGCGAAGCACCCGGGGCCGGGGTGCGATCGGAAGTGGTGGACAACCAGCGGAGCTTGGTTTTTGGCGGGTGCCTTGACACCGGGCTTCAGCCCGGTGAGAGCCGCGGTGAGCAGGGTAGCCGTTTCAACGGCTGGCGTGCCGGCGGAGCGGGAAACCGTCGGAACGGTTCGTCGGGGGGCTTCCACGTGACACCCGGTTAAAGCCGGGTGCTAAGAGCCTATTTGAAAAAGCCGGCCGGCCCAGTAGGACAGGCTTCCAGCCTGTTTGCCTGCGGGCTTCCAGCCCGTGGCACCGCCTTTCTGGCGTGGGGCTGGAAGCCCCGGAACAGACAGGCCGGAGGCACTGTCCTACTTTTCAGACAGGCTCTAAGGAAACAAGCCACGCTCCGGCGACAAACCGCACACCATTCCGATCACACCCCGGGGCCGGTCCGGCTTGCCCGCCGGTCAGAGCGTGTCCAAGAAATCCAGCAACTGCCGGCGTTGGCTGGGCAGCAGTCGTTGATACCGGTCGCGCGCGACCGTCGCCTCGCCGTCGTGGCCGCGGACCGCTTCGTCCACCGTCGCGGCGCGTCCGTCGTGGAGATACGGAGCGCTCGCGCGGAGCCCCCAAAGGGGAGCGGTCTTCATGTCGCGGATCCCGGCATCCGACTGGCCGATGCCGTCGCCGAGCCGGCCCATGTCGTGCAGGAGCAGGTCGGAGTACAGTTCCACCGGTCTGTCCGCGAGGGCGGCGACCAAGCTTGGTCCGGTCCGCATCACCGGCACGTGGCAGACGGCGCAGCCGATCTGGCCGAAGAGTGCCTCGCCTTGTCGCGACGACAGCGTGGCCGCGAGCCGAGGGGGCGGAGCGAGCAGCCGCATGAAGTCCGCCGCGTGGTCGATGTCGCCCTTCTCCGTGACTGGATCCACTTCGTCCTCCGGATCCAAGAACGCGTCGAAGCGCGCCAGCCGCGCCGTGTCGCCGTTGGGGGCGTTCTCCACCGGGAACAGCCGGCTCGTGATGCCCATCTCGTTCAGGTACGCGTCGCCCGCGAACGAGAGCAGCGTCGCCTGCTGCGCCTTCCATCCGAAGCGACCCACCCGCTTCTGCCCGGACGCCACGTCGTCCACCACGGCGGCCCGGCCGCGGACGTTGTCCGGCTTCGCCCGCCGCGCATACTGGACGATGGCGCTGTCCGGGATGGCCTCGACCAGCCCGAGCCCGAAGAGCGGCGTCGATTGCCGGTGCGCGACCACCGTGGCGTCGTGCGGGACGACCTCCTGCACCGCCGGATCGATGGCAAACTGCTGGAGCAGCGATCCGCCCTGGCTGTCCATCGGATCGAAATGCCCGTCGCCCATCCGCCCGAAGCGCGTGACGAGCAGGTCGCTGCTGCCGCCGACCGCGGGCGAACCGTGGCAGGCGACGCACGAGACGTTGTTGAAGATCGGTCCGAGACCGCCCGCGGGCGTCTCGACGTTCGTGAACTCCTCAAGGCCGGCCGCGAAGGCGGCCTGCTGCGCGGTGGTGAGGCCCGGCAACGGGTCTCCGAACGATGGTCGCGGCGAAGGCCGGACCGGTGCGACGGCACCGGTATGCGGCCGCTCGGCCCGGCGGTCGGGTTGCCGCGGTGGTGCGTCCGCGAGGAGGCTTGCGATGCCGACCGACATGGCGATCGGGAAACAAAGACGGACGAGCGGTGGAGTCTTCATGGGATGACGGATGGTTGGCGATGATGCGGTCCTGCCGGTCGCGTCCACACGGACGCTGCCGAGGTGCCGCCGGGGATGGGATGGGGTCGGGACGCTGCTGCGGAACCGTCCGCGTCCGGTTGTTTTGTTCTCATGGCGTGCGTGTGATGGAGGTCGGATCGGTGGATTTTCCGAGGCCGGTCAGCGTCCGGAGGAACGCGACCAGAGCAGCCTGGTCCGCGGCACCGAGCGCGATGCCGCCGTCGGGATGCTTGGCGAGGTTGGGATCCAGCGTGCCGCTGCGGCGGACGCCCGTGCAGTAGTGGGCGACCGCCTCCTCGAGCGTGGCGAAACGCCCGTCGTGCATGTACGGCGCGGTCAGGGCGACGTCGCGGAGCGAAGGCGTCTTGAACTTCGCGGTGTCGGCGCGATCCCCGGTGGCGAGGCGGCGACCGAGGTCCTTCGCGCCGCCTTTGGCATCGAGGCCGTTGTTGTGGAACGCGAAGTCGCTGAACAGCGGGCCTCCGTGGCAATGGAAGCAATCGGCGCCGGCCAGTCCGCGCCGCGGATCGTGCTCGGTGTGGAACAGCTCGAAACCTTGCTGTTCCTGGGCATCGAACACCGCTGTTCCGGCCAGCACCCGGTCGAACTTCGAGCCGTGCGAGGTCAGCGTGAGAAGGTATTGCTCCAGGGCCCTCGCGACACGGTCGGCGGTGATGTCCGGTGTGCCGAAGGCCGCGACGAATGCCGGCCCCTGGGCCGCCCGTTCGAGCTTCCGCACCACGTTGGTCAACGACTCGTGCATCTCGACCGGGTTCGTTACCGGCATCAGCACCTGCTCGCGCAACGACGACGCGCGACCGTCCCAGAAGAACGACGTCTGCCATGCGAGGTTCGCGAGCGGCATGGTGTTGCGCGTGCCGGCGGTGCCCTCCGCGCCGACGCTGGATCGCCGGCCCGGATCCGTGAACGCCGCGGTCGCCTGGTGGCATGAGGCGCATGACTGCGTCCCGTTCACCGAGAGCGACGTGTCGTTGAAAAGCCGGCGGCCCAGTGCCACGCCTTCCTCGGTGAGCGGGTTGTCCTTCGGTAGCGAAGGGCGAGGGAACGTGCGCGATACTTTCAGCCGGTACGGCGTCGCCCCGGCAGCGACTTCCCTCGTTCCCGGTGCGGCCGCCGGGTCGACCGGCGCGGCGACCGCGACGAGCTCCGCGCGGAACGCCCGCGCGATGTTCTCGCCCAACTTCACCGCGAGCGGATCGCCGGCGCGCGAATGGGTCGATCCCGCGCCGTCGGCGATCCGGATGGGATGCGGCTCGGCGAAGATCTTCGCGACGTCCAGCGTGAGCCGAAGATTTTGGTCGGCGCCGCCGTCCGAGCGGAGAGGGACCTCGACCTCGATCGCCAACGCATCGGTCGCCAGGTGATACGAATAGCCGCCCAAGGTCGCTTCCGCTTCGCGCCATCGACCTTCGAGCGCCATCGACACGAAGCCGCCCTGCCAACCCCAGTGCAGACCGTTCACGGTCGGGTTCAACGCATCGCCGGCCGGGATCGCCGCAGGATCGCGGTGGTTCTGGTCCGGCGTGGGCCCGACCCGGAAGCGGAACCTGCTGAAACTTCCCGCCGGGACGTCGCGCAGCGTGAACCGCGTCCGGCCCGCCCCCGTGCTGACAAAGGCGACCTGTTCCGGCAGCACGACCTCGCGTCCGTCCGCGGCCAAGGCGAAACGGGAGAGCAGGTAGTCCAAGCGCGTCACCGAGAGCACATCCCCGGCGGCGTCGGTGTGGACGCACTCGCCCATGTTCAGCGGTGCGCCACCGAAGCGATGCACCACTTCGACCTGCCACGTCGCTCCGCGCACCGCGACCGCCCAAGCCAACGTGGCGAGGAGCAGACCGAGCCGGGCTTTGGGTCGAAGGGTCTTCATGGCGACGAAGTCGGGGCGGTCGCGTCGTCAGCGGACGGTGAAGCCGTCCACAAGTGAGAACGTCACGTCGCCCGTGCCCGGCGGACCCGGGAAGACGACGCTGACCGTCACCGCTCCTGGCGATGTGCCGGCCGGGATCGTGAACTGCGCCGTCACCGTCGTGCCGGAGCGCGACACGCCGGTGCCGGCGATCGTCCCCAACGTGGCAGAGCGCGGTAGCACCGTGGCCGGCGGTGGATTGCCGCCGAGCGTCATCGTCAGCGTCACGGTGGTCCCGCGCGTTCCCGACGTCGGCGTCACGGAAGCCAGCGCCGGTCCCGCACCACCACCGCCGCCGGCGCCGGTCGTCGCGCTGTTGGTGACGGAATCGTGGTCGGCCAATGCCGTCCGGGTGACGCGGAAGAAATCGGGCGCCGACGTGCCGGCGACGGTCTTGGTCCCGATGTCGCCGACCGCGGCGATGCCCGTGGAGTTGGTGGTCCAGGTCTTGAGGTCGGGCGTCGTCTCGATCTGATAGGTCCCGCCTTCGACCGCGCTCCAGACCAGCGTGACTTCTCCGCCGGCGACCGACGGTGCGCCGATCTTCGACGCGCTGTCGGCGCCGCCCACGAAGTTCGTCACCACGGTCTCCGTCACCGTGGTCACCGCGGCGCCGACCGGGTTGCCGTGGAACGCGCGGCCGATGTTGTAGGGGAACGTCGGCGTCCCGTCCGCGGCGATGCTCACGAAGTAGGCGTAGGTGCCGCCCGGGAACTCCGGGGTGACGCAGAAGCGGCCGTTGTGCTCGTCGAGATCGAAATCCGTGCCTTGCTTGAGGCCGACGTCGCCGAGATACGCGTTGTCCTCCATGTAGCGGCCGAGCGGATAGCTGGTGCCGACGGCGGGACCGCTCTGGTTGGCGGCGACGTTGTAGAAGCGGGTGGCCCAGGCCGGGAGGGTCGTCCGGCCCGAGACCGTGAGGTCGTCAGTGCCGCGTCGTCCGTTACGGAGCTGGAATCCCGTGGTCATCCGGCGCAGGGCGCTGGCGGGTTCCGTGGCGGTCGAGTAGCCGTACGGGCCGTAGACCGGATAGCCGTCGCGCACCCAGCCGAGGATCGGCGAGTGCCGCGTCACCGGCGTGGTGGACTCGGAGTAGGTCTTCTTCGCCGGATCGAAATCGACATGGTCGCCGAGCAGATACCGGAGCGCGACCGGGTTCGCGTGGTAATGGTACGTGCCGCTGTTCTCCTGATGGGCGTAGGCCGGGTCGAAGGTGCTGCCTTCGTTCACGTAGGCCTCGCGGTTCCAGTAGCCGTTGCCGTTGCCGGCCTCGGCCGTCCCGTTCCACACGAAGCCGTCGCGCGAATCGAACATCGCCACGCCGTCGACGAAGTAGCCGATCGACCCGAGGCCGGTGAGCGTCTTCGTGGCGGTCACGACCGGGTTGCGCGGGAGGCGGTAGTTGACGTGCTGGTTCGCGGGCAGGTTCGGGAAGTTGGCCGGCCACGGTCCCATCGTGTGGCTGCCCAGGCCGGTCGTGCGGAGGTAGACCCAATCGGTCGAGGACGCGACCTGCTGCACGCCCGAGTAGGCCGGCGACGCTTGGGTCTGCGACCCGTTGCTCCAGGTCGATGATGCGTTGCCGGCGGTCTGGGCCGCTGCGGAGGTGTAGATGCGAGCGTAGCGCCCGGAGTGCTCGGTGAGCCAGGAATCGATCCGAGGATCGGCGGCGCCAAGGACCGCCGGAGCGGCGGTGGAGAGGGCGATCAACGAGGCGAGAGTTTTCATACGCACGCAGGTTAGCCCTCCCGACCTTAAGCACCCATGAAGCCGGCCGCGTCGATTCCGGCCCGAAGACGTGCTTCTTCATCTGCTCTTAAGGTCCGCGGCCCCACCGTGTCTCCGACAGCGATGGATTTTCCGGCGTGTGGGCCGGGGACCGCCGATCCATGCTGCCGCCGGCACGCGCGTCCTATGAGGATCCTCTTGGTTGAAGACGAGACCGACCTGCTTTCCAGCCTGGCCTTGGCGCTGCGCGAGGGGGGCTATGCCGTGGACACCGCCGCCGACGGCGAGGAGGGCCTCTACAAGGCGATGAACTGGAGCTACGACGCCATCGTGCTCGACGTCATGCTGCCCAAGCTCGACGGCTGGACCGTTCTCGCCCGTCTCCGCAAGGCGAAGAAGACGCCGGTGCTCATGCTCACCGCCCGCGACGCCGGTCGCGACCGCGTGCGCGGGCTCGACACCGGCGCCGATGATTATCTGGTCAAACCGTTCGACCTCGACGAGCTGCTCGCCCGCCTCCGCGCCTTGATCCGCCGCAGCGCGGGGCACGCCTCCAACGGGCTGCAGATCGGCGAGGTCCTCATCGACACCGCGGCGCGCACCGTGTCCCGCGCCGGGAAGCACGTGGAGCTGACCGCCCGCGAATACGCGCTGGTGGAGTTCCTCGCGCTCCACCGTGGCGAGGTGGTCACCCGCACCACGCTGTACGAGCATCTCTTCGACGAGGACGACAGCACGCTCTCGAACCTGCTCGACGTGCACGTCTCCAACGTCCGCAAAAAACTCGGCCACGACCTCATCGCGACGCGTCGTGGCCACGGCTATCAGGTCGACGGCCCCGACGGCGACATCCCATGATCTTCCGATCGATACGCTGGCGGCTGCAGATCTGGCACGGCCTCATGATGGTCGGCGTCCTCATCGGCTTCGGTGTCACCGCCTACCAGCTCGAACGGGCGACACGGATGCACCAGGTCGACCAAGAGCTGGAGGAACGGCAGAGGAACCTCCGCCAGAGCCTGCGAGAAGGCGCGCGAGAGGGCCCGCCGGACGGCCCTCCCGGCCGCCGCGGCGATGCGCCGCCGCCGCGCCATGGACTCCATCTACCGCCGCACCTGTCCCGCTATTTCTCCAAAGAGAACTCGCCGGCCTACTATGGAGTGATCTGGACCCGCGACGGGCAGCAGTTGGGACGCTCCGACACCGCGCCTGTCGACGTCCCGTCCCCGGGTAGAGTACGGCCGGAAGCCGGCACGATCACCCGGACGCGGGGAACCGTGCGCGAGGCGTACTCCGCGACGCCTCCGGGAGAAGTGGTCCTAGCGGGGAGGTCCATCGTGCCTGAGCTCGCCGCGTTGCGCAGTTTCGCGCTGGGGCTGCTCGCGGTCGGTGGCGGGGTCCTGGGCATCGGGCTCGCCGGCGGATGGTTCCTGGTGTCCCGCGTGATCCGGCCCATCCACGCGATCAGCGAGACGGCCGGCCGTATAGCGGCGGGCAAACTTTCGGAGCGCATCCGCACCGAGGAGGCGGACAGCGAGCTCGGCCGGCTGGCCGCGGTGCTGAACGGCACGTTCGCCCGGCTCGACGACGCCTTCGCGCAGCAGCGCCAGTTCACAGCCGACGCCTCGCACGAGCTGCGCACACCCGTCTCCGTCATCCTCTCCCAGACACAGGCGACCCTCGCCCGGCCACGCTCGCCGGAGGAATACCGCGCGACGCTCGAAGCCTGCCAACGCTCCGCCCAGCGCATGCGCCGCCTCATCACGTCGCTGCTCGAGCTCGCGCGGCTCGACGCCGGCCAGGATCCGATGGACCGGCAGAAGTTCGACCTGGCGAAGACCGTCGGCGACGCGCTCGAGCTCGTGGGACCGCTCGGCGAAGAACGATCGGTCCGCTGGACGACCGACCTGTCGTCCGCGCCGTGCACCGGCGACGCCGAGAAGATATCCCAGGTGGTCACCAACCTCCTCACCAACGCGATCCATCACAACCGCGACCAGGGCGAAGTGCGCGTCACGGTCCGTGCCGAGGAGGGCGGGGCGGTCCTGACCGTGGCCGACACCGGCGTCGGCATCGCCGAGGCGGACCTGCCCCATGTCTTCCGGCGCTTCTTCCGCGCCGACAAGGCCCGTTCGCACGGCGACGGTCGGACCGGCCTGGGCCTCGCCATCTGCCAGGCCATCGTCGACGCGCACCAAGGACGCCTCTCGGTGACGAGCCTGCCTGGTGCGGGCAGCACGTTCACGCTCCGGCTGCCGGCGGCGTGATCAGCCACGAGCCGCGGGTCTCCAACCGGCTGAGGCCTTTCCCGACGGTGGTGGGGGTGGTCAGTGCCGGATCCCGGACATGATCGGACCGTGGGCTGTTCCCGGTCCCCCCGATGCCCACTCCTGTCACGATCGAGCCTCAGCAGGAGATTTGTTAAGCCGGTGTAAACAGAGCGGACATCCGTCCGGGCCGCGGTATCGTCCGGCCGCGAACACCGCATGAGCACACCGTCCGCCAACGCCGCGCAACGCATCCTCGTCATCGATGACGACCGGAAGCTCTGCCGCTTGATCCGCGATTATCTGGAGCCCATGGGCTACGCGGTCGAGGCGGTCCACACCGGGCCCGAGGGCGCGGAGCGGGCCGTCGCCACGCCGTGGCACGCGGTCATCCTCGACCTGATGCTCCCGGGCATGGACGGCTTCGAGGTGCTGAAGCGCATCCGCGCCAAGTCCGACGTGCCGGTGCTGATGCTCACGGCGCGCGGCGACGAGGCCGACCGCATCGTGGGCCTGGAGATCGGCGCGGACGACTACCTGCCGAAGACATTCTCGACGCGCGAGCTGCTGGCGCGTCTCCGCGCGGTGACGCGGCGCGGCACGCGGTCGAAACCGGCCGAGGCGGAGGAGCCGGACGAGTTGGTGGTCGGCGGACTGCGTGTGCGCATCGCATCGAGGACCGCGGTGCTGGGAGACCAGGCGCTGGTGCTCACCCCGGTCGAGTTCGACCTGCTCGCGTCGCTGGCGAAGTCGAAAGGTCGCGTCCGCTCGCGCGAGCAGCTGCTCGATGAATGCCGTGACCGCAACTACGACGTCTTCGACCGCTCGATCGACGTCCACATCTCCGCGCTCCGCAAGAAGCTGGGCGACGACCCGAAGACCCCGCGCTTCATCCGGACCTTGCGCGCGGCCGGTTACATGATGGTGGACCCGGACGGGGAGTAGGAAAAAAGGCGAAAGGATGAAGGAAAACGAAAAAGCAGACGCCGTGACGGAAGGACAAGCGGGTCCTTCCCTTCGCCTTTTGCCTTCCGCCCTGCGTCTTCCTCTTTTCGCGCGGATCCTCGGCTGGTCCTTCCTGAACCTCGCGCTGTTGGTCGTGGTGTTCTGGGTGCTGCTGCGCTCCGAGTTCCGGCTGGAGCCGCTCATCGCCGGCGTCGCCGGAGAACGGGCCCAGCGCACCGCGGATGCGCTGCTCGCCGAGCTCCGCGAACGGCCGTCCGCCGATTGGGACGCCGTGCTCGCGCGACAAGGCGAGGTCTTCGGCGTGCAGTTCCTCATCGTGCGCGATGACGGCCAACGCGTCGCCGGTCCCGAGATGAAGCTTCCCGAGTCGGTCGCCGCCCGACTGCGATCCCGCGGCGGTGCCGGACGCGGAGGACCCGGCGCGGGCGATGGTCCGCGCGGCGAACCGCCATCGCCTGCCGACGCGCGGCCTCGCGAGAATCCCGAGCGCTTCCGCTCGTTCGGCGAGGTCCGGCGCCGTCCTCCGACCGAAGCGCGGGGATTCCTGCACACCACCGACCCGAGCCGCTATTGGCTGATGTTCGAAGCGCCACTGCCCGGCGGCGGCGGCGGCGGGCCTGAGCGGAGGATGACGCGGCTGCTCATCGTGGCGGACACCCTCGGTGCCGGCGGGCTCTTCTTCGATTTCCGGCCGTGGATCTGGGCCGGGTCCGCGGTGGTGGTCTTGTCGGTGCTCTGGTGGGTGCCGTTCGTGCGCGGCATCACCCGCGCTCTCGGCCAGATGACCCGCGCGACCGAGCAGGTCGCCGAGGGGCGCTTCGACGTCTCGGTGGATGCCCGGCGCGGCGACGAGCTCGGGCGGCTCGGCGGCGCGATCAACCGCATGGCGGAGCGGCTCGCGGGATTCGTCACCGGTCAGAAGCGCTTCTTAGGCGACATCGCCCACGAGCTCTGCACGCCGCTGGCGCGGATGGAGCTGGCGCTCGGCGTGCTCGAGCAGCGCGCGGACGAACGCCAGCGCGCCTACGTCGACGACGTGCGGGAGGAAGTCCGCCACATGAGCGGCCTCGTGAACGAGCTGCTCTCGTTCTCCAAGGCCGGGCTCCAGGCGCGCGATCTCCCGCTCGCCGCCGTCCCGCTGCCCGCGCTCGTCGCACAGGTGGTGGCCCGTGAAGCCGCTCCGGGCGCGGATGTCCGCGTCGAGGTGGCCGGAGGTCTGGTGGTCCAAGCGGACCCCGAGCTGCTCGCCCGGGCGATCGGAAACCTGCTCCGCAATGCGCTCCGCTACGCCGGCCACGCCGGTCCGGTGACTCTCCGCGCGGTGGCCGAGGGCGACCACGTATCGGTCACCATCGCCGACGTCGGCCCCGGGGTGCCGCCGGAGGCGTTGCCGAAACTGGGCGAACCGTTTTTCCGCCCCGACGCCGCCCGCACCCGGGAAGAAGGCGGCACAGGGTTGGGGCTCGCCATCGTCCGCACCTGTGCCGAGGCGTGCCGCGGCACCGTGACGTTCCGCAACCGCCAACCCACCGGTCTCGAAGCGGAGCTGACGCTGCGTCGCGCCTGAGCTCCGGGGCGGCGGACGGATATCACCGGTCGATGCTCCGGGACGCGGCGCGTCCGACGGGGTGCGATAGGAAGTGGCGGACACCTGTTGCGCGGGTTTTCGACCTGCTGTTTGTCCGGGTTGTGCTTGGCAGGGTGCGAGGTGAGGTCGATGCGTCTGGACACGGGTGGCGCGCGGCGGACTGGAAAGTCCGCGCTCCCGGGAGACCGCAACCCGGCGCTTCGTCCGGATCCCGTCCGGCACTCCCGATCGCACCGCGTCCGACGCCTGAGCTTGTAGGGGACGACGCGAACCTTTAGGCAGTCCGCCTGTGACCGCACAAGACGCCACGTTTCTGCTCGACCGGTTCCAAAGGGGCGAGATCCCGCGCGACGACGTGCTGCGCGCGTTCCAGGCGGCGCCGGTCGCGGACCTCGGGTTCGCCCAGGTGGATCTGCACCGTGCTCTCCGGAAAGGATTCCCCGAGGTGATCTTCGGCGCCGGCAAGACACCGGAGCAGGTGGTCGCCATCGCGGACAGTCTCGTCTCGGCCGACGGCCGCGTGCTCGTCACGCGCATCACCGACATCCATGCCGCGGCGCTGGCGGAGCGCTTTCCTCACGCCGTCCACCACGTCGCCGCGCGTTGCGTGACCATCGAGACCGCGCCGTTGCCCAAACGGGCCGGCACCATCGCCGTCCTCTGCGCCGGCACGAGCGATTTGCCTGTCGCCGACGAGGCGGCGGTCACCGCCGGTTTCATGGGCAACCCGGTGCTCCGCATCTCCGATGTCGGCGTGGCGGGGCTGCACCGGCTGTTGGCGCGTTTGGACGAATTGCAACGCGCCGATGTGGTCATCGTCGTCGCCGGCATGGAAGGAGCCTTGCCCAGCGTCGTCGCCGGGCTGGTGTCGCGCCCGGTGATCGCGGTCCCCACCAGCGTGGGCTACGGGGCCAGCTTCGGCGGCCTCGCCGCGCTGCTCGGCATGCTGAACTCCTGCGGCAGCGGCGTGACGGTGGTGAACATCGACAACGGTTTCGGCGCCGGGTACGCCGCGGCGCAGATCAATGCGCTCCGAGGCTGAACGGGGCGTCCGATCACCCCAGCTTCCGGCGGAATCCGCGGCACGCGGCGGCGACATCGGGCGCGTCAAGGATCGCGGAGACGACGCAGATCCGCGTCGCGCCGGCGGCGAGGACATCGTCCAGGTTCCGCAGGTGGATCCCACCGATGGCGAACCAGGGGACCGCCACGTTCGCTGCCGCCCAACGCACGTAGCCGAGCGTCACCGGCGCGGCGGTGGGTTTCGTGCCGGTAGCGAACACCGGCCCGATCGCGATGTAATCGGCGCCTGCGGCCACGGCGTGCGAGGCCTGGTCCGGCGCGTGGGTGCTGAGCCCGATCTCCGGGCGGTCGCCGTCGGCCATCAGTTGCCCGACCCGCGTGAAGCCCGCGTCGAAGAAATCTTCCTGCCCGAGATGGCAGACCTCGGCGCCGATCTCCGCGGCGAGACCGATATGGTCGTTGATCACCAGCCTCACGCCCGCCGCCCGGGTCACCGGCAGGACCGCCGTCGCCAAACGCCTCACGTCGTCCACCGCGGCGCCCTTCGCGCGGACCTGGATGAGGTCGGAGCCGCCGTCGCACAACTGCCGCGCGAGCTCCGCGGGATCGCGTCCGGCCAGATAGGCGTTGTCGATGAACGTGTACAGGCGGCAGTCGGCGAGGGGCTTCACTTGTAGGGATGGAACATCTCGGCCTCGAACCGGGGCTGCTGGATCTCGACCACCCGACGGTCCCGGAGGGCTTCGACGTGGGCGTCCATATGGGCGATGTTCACGCGGCCGTTGTGCATCACGAAACTTCCGTTGATGGCGCTGCCGCCGGGATGGAACGCCGCGTTCTTCATCGTGCGGGGATCTTCGTTCACCAGCAGGACCTTGCTGCTCGGCCGTCGGACGCCGTTGATCTGCGTGCCCTTCGGACCGACCTCCGCCGCACCGTCGCCGACCGGCGCTGCCGGGTCGAGCAGGCCGTTCATGCTGAAGGTCACCCGCAACGCCTTGCCCTGCGGCCCGGTGCTCGGACATTGGTAGACCGGGAAGCTTTCGGTGAACTTTTCGCTGTACGGCAATCGAGCCCGCGAGAGCACGTAGGGGAACAGCGATCCCGCCTCGGCGTGGAAGCCGTATCCGGGCGTCTTCCATCGGGTCCGGTCGTTGGTGTCGGCATCCGGTTGGCCGCCGAAGACCCAGTCGGCGGCGTAGCGCGGATTGGTGTTCCCGCGGTCGGTCAGCCCGGGCCAGCAGAGGAATCCTTGGGAATCATCGGCATAGACGAGCATGCCGATGGACAACTGCCGGAGGTTGCTCTTGCAGACGGTGGAGCGCGCGCCCTCCTTCGCTTTGCTGAGCGCCGGGAGAAGCATCCCGGCCAGGATGGCGATGACCGCGACGACGACCAACAGCTCGATCAGCGTGAACCCCGACCGGGCGTCGGCACCGCGGTCCGGTCGAAGTGCGGTGTGCATGGCATCGGTGCCCCGACCGGGCCGGAGGTCACTTCTTGGAGGTCGTGTGGGCGCGCAGCCACTCGTTGTCGACCTTGCTGGTCGTGAGCGGCACGCCGCCATGAGCGGCGTGGTAATCCCCTTTGTAGCCGGGGTTGTTGAACCTGCCGTCGAGCCACTTGTGGCTCTCGGCGTGGCCGTCGCCGAAGGCGAAGTTGGAGGATCTTCCGTGGTAGTTCCCGGGCACGTGGTAGGCACCGGCGGTACCGCTCATCTGCACGCCGAAGAACGGCCGGCAGATGCTCTCCGGATGGATCTCGCCGAAGACGAAGGTGTCCGACGCAGCGATCATCTGCGAAGCCTTCTTGGGCACGAGATACACCCTGTCGCTGCCCTGGTCGCCCGAGCCGTAGGCGGCCGCGTCGCTCCACCCGACGAAGGCGTTCATCGCGTAGGTGCGGGGATTGCGCACCTTTTTGCCGTTGATGGAGTGGGCATAGGTGTCGCCCGGGCATTTGAAGCTGCCCTTGGCCTTGAGATAGGGCGCCAGCAAGGAGACGCGCTCGTTGATCAGTCCGTCGGCGGATCCTTCGACGAGGTTGCTGTTCTCGCGGCCTTCCACCCACAAGCGCGGCACGAACGACGGCGGCGGATTCGTGAGGTTGATGGTGTCGTTGCCCGCGCCGTTCGGGGCGAAATGATCATTGAAGTCCGTCGCGTACACCAGCGACGCGGTGATCATCTGCTTCTCGTTGTTGAGGCAGCTGATGCCGGACGCCTTCTGCTTCGCCTTGCTGAGCGCGGGCAGCAACATGCCGGCGAGGATCGCGATGATGGCGATCACGACGAGAAGTTCGATCAGGGTGAACCCGTGCAGGCGGCGTTGCTTCATATGGCTGGAAACTATCGGTGGACTGCCGACATTAGCCATGGACCGGTTCAGCACAACTCCGAAAGCATCTGCTCCATCTCGGCCAACGGTCCTTCGTGATGTTGCGCCACCGCCAGGTCGCGGCG
>JANNAJ010000451.1:0-1862 GCA_031384285.1 Verrucomicrobiota bacterium | reverse complement strand
CGAACGCCGGGCCGTGGTCGCCGCCTTTGATCGCCTCGGCCTTCAGGTCGAGCCGCAGGCCGTTCTCGCTGCGCGACGGACCATGGCACTTCACACAGTTCGCCTCGAAGATCGGCTGGATGTCCTTCGCGAAATCCACCGTCGCCGCCCACGCCGGCGAGGCGCCGAGCGCGGCGATGGCCAAGCCGAGGCGGAGCAAGCGGTGGAAGGAGGTGGCGTTCATGCGTCGAGATTCGACCGACGGAGCCGGGGCTGTCAGCCTTCAAAAATCATCGGATCGGTCCGGGCATGTCCCGTCCGGCGGCGGGCGGGGATTATCCGGTGAAACGAAGCCCACCATGAACGACCCGGAACTGCTCCAAGCTTGGGCCACCCGCCGCGACGAACCCGCGTTCGCCGAGATCGTCCGCCGCCATCTCGGCCTCGTGTACGGCTCGGCCCTGCGCCAGGTGCGCGAACCGGTGCTGGCACAGGAGGTCGCGCAGGCCGTGTTCCTCGTGCTGGCCGACAAGGCCGGTTCGCTGGGCGACGGCGTGGTCCTGTCCGGCTGGCTCTTCCGCACCACGCGCTTCGTCGCCGCCCGCGCGCTGCGGGCCGAACGCCGCCGCACCCACCACGAACAACAGGCCGCCGCCATGCAACGCATCGACCTCGACACCCCGTCCTCCTCCGCCACCGACCGTTGGGGCGAGGTCGGACCCCACCTCGACGCGGCGTTGGCCGCGCTGCCGGCGACCGACCGGAACGCGGTGCTGCTCCGTTTCTTCGAGAAGCAACCGTTGCGCGCCGTCGGCGACCGGCTCGGAGTGGGCGAGGAAGCCGCCAAGAAACGCGTGAGCCGCGCGGTCGAGAAGCTGCGCGCTTTCCTCGCCGGCAAAGGCGTGGTGCTGACCGCCGCCGGGCTGCTGGCTTTGCTGACCGAAATGCCGTCGAGCGCGGCGCCGGCGGGACTCGCCGACCGGATCGCCGACACGGTCGGAACGGGCTCCGCGGGCCCGGCTGCCACCGAGTTGGCGAAGGGAGCCGCTCGCGATTGGTTCACCGCACGGCTGCTCGACGTGGCCCCGAGGTTCGCCGCGGCGCTCGTCATCCTGATGGCTGGCGGCGTTTGGTGGGCCGCCCCGACCTCCTCAGTTGGGGACCACGTCGCGGCCGCTTCCACGGCGGGCACAGTCGCCCCATCGTCCGCACCGACGTCCGCCGCCTCGACGGTGCTTCCGCCGCCGGCCCAAGTCGGTCCGTCGAGGATCCTGCTCAATGTCCGTTCGGCGGAGGACAACCGACCATTGGTAGCGCAGGGCATGGCTGTATTCTGGTCTCCGCGCGACGCGACGCGACGCACCGAGTTCATCACCGACACCAACGGACTCATCGAGGTCGCGGTGGCAGGACCGAAACCTTCCGCTGTGGACGTCTGGATCTCCTCACCCGGGCATGTTCCGGTCACGCTGCGCTGGAAGCGCCATGAGTTCGTCGAGCCCGTGCTGCTCCACACGTGTCGGTTGCAGCGCGGGCAAACCCTGCAGGGGCTCGTCCAGGATGAAGCCGGCCGGCCCGTGGCCGAGGCACGGGTCCAGTTCAACAGCCCGGGCATGGACTTGGGCGAGCGAGAGAACATCGCCTTCCGTGACCGGTTCAGCTCGGTCGTCACGGATGCCGCCGGTCATTTCCGGAGCGACCAGCTGCCGGCGTTGTTGGGCAGCCACACGATGAGCTACACGGTGTCGCACCCGGATTTCGTGCGCGGGGGTGGGGATCTGAGCAGTCCGGCAACGTTGGCGACCAACCACCTCGTGGTGCTGCGACGAGGTTTGACCGTGAAGGGCCGCGTGGTCGGCCCCGACGACGCGTCTGTGGGTGAG
>JANNAJ010000393.1:0-6224 GCA_031384285.1 Verrucomicrobiota bacterium | reverse complement strand
TCGATGGTGCGCTGGTTCGACAATTCGGCGATGCTTTTTGCTACACGGTCCCAAATCTGCGAGTTAGCGGTGATGGCCATCGGCTCGGTGATGCGCCAGGTCCCGGCCAAGCAGACGCCGTTCGGATGGAGCAGGCGGCGCACGCCTTTGCGCTCCGGCCCGCCCCACCGGAGGTCGGCGTGGCTGACGAGGGTGCGCTTCGCGGCATCGAGGAAGACGAAGCGTTTGCCGATGTCGAACAGACCGGTCGCGAGGCCCCAGAACGTCGTCGTGTGGACGGGCAGCGGTTTGTCGGCGTCCTGGCCCCAGGTCGTGCCGTAATACGGCTGGTCGAGGACGGCATCGCGGACCTCTTGGAAGGTCGAACCGACGTGTTGCCGGTCGTCGATGGTCTCGCTCTGGCTACCCAGCATGTCGGCGTTCCCAGCGGCCGCGGCGCGGATCCCGCGCCGGACCCCGAACCCGTACAGCGCGACCAATCCGAGCGCGCCGATCAGGCCCGTCCCGCCGACGCTCATCAGCATCCGCCGCTGCGGCTGCGGCATGAACATGGGATCCATCGTCCCGGGTTTCTTGGCCGCTACCGGTTGGACCAGCATCAGACCCAAGATGCCGACGACGACCGTGGATATCCGGGCCGGCACCGTCCGGACGGCGAGGAACACGAGCCCCGCCATCGCCACGATACCGATGACCAATCCGAGCCAGATGCTGTGCCAGACCGGCAGCGCGAGGTCGGGGAGGGCAATTGCGCCGGAATCCGGCGCGTCGGGGACGCGGTAGTCGCCGATCAAAGTGCCCGGTTGCATGTGGTTGGTGGTCTGCAGTCCGGTCCATCGTTCCGCCAGATAGGGGAAATCCTTCTGGAACGGTTTGTCGTTCCGTGTCGCGCGGGGGAACTGCTTGGATTCGGCGTAGGACAACTCGACGAGCAAGGTCTCACCCGCATCGGCAAGGGTCCGGGCCACATCGTCCTCGAACCACCGGCCGTTCGGGAACTTCGCCGGTTTGCGCAGGTCGAACACCATCACGTCCGGCGCGTTGTCGTAGTGGCGATGCGCCTCGAGCGGTGAAATGAAGGTGGCGAGGATGTTCTCGAAGATGTCCGGCTCGCCATGGACCTGCATGATCTTGCCGACGTGCCGGGACGGATGGAGGCCGTTCAGATATCCGAAGCGCGGCAGCTGTGTCCGCAAGGACCGGCCCACGTGGTCGCTCTGCCGGCCGTCCGGCGTGTGGGTCGTCGCCCAGAGGAAGATCGGTCCCCCGGCAGCCGGAGAGCCGTCGGGCCGTCGGAGCCGCTTGAGCGGGATGCTCGCGACGATGCCGACGACATTCCCGCGGAAGAACCTCGGGAAGATGAACGGGTCGTCGAAGATCCCGCACTGGATGTTGACCACTCCGGGTTTCCAGGCCGAAGGCCGGACGAGCTCGCCGGAACCATCGGCTTTCAGACGGCCTGGGCTCACCATGTTGATCGGTCCCGGGATGCCTTCGATGCGGGTCTTCTCCAGGTCGAGGTCGACCTCCGAGTTCTCGGCGTCCGATTCGAACTTGAGATGGAAATCGAGCACGACTTCTTCGGCGATATGGTCGGGGTTGGCGATGATCCCGCCGTACAGCGCCTGCGCGGACGCGTCCTCCTGGTGTTGGGAGACCAGCCCGCCGCGTTCGGCCAAGAGCCTCCTGACCAAGGCATGCGCCTGTTCGTGCGCGGCCAACGGGACTTTCATCCCCGCGGGGATTGCGCGGTCGGCCGCATCGCTGGCGGCCATCGCTTCGGCGACCTTGCGGTCGAGGTCGGCGATGGTCGCGTCGTAGGCGCGGCCGTCCCGCGTCTTCGCCGGGTCGAAGAAGCGCACCTCGGGGTCGAGGTCGAGATGCACCCGGAACGAGTACTTCGGGACATCCTTGCCGATGCCCGCGATCTGCCACGGCAGCAGCCGGCGCCGAACGCAGAGGCTCACGATCAACTGGTCGGCCTCACCGACCCGCGCGGCGTCGAGGACCGGTGAACGATCCTTGTCGACCAGGAACGCGTGGAGGTCGGTGATGTTGGCGACCGGATCGTCCTGGAGTTTGAACGGGTTGACCGTGCTCATCGGATCGGCGTGGTCCGAGGCGCGCACGGGCGACAAGAACGTCGCGAAGGCGAGCAACGCGGTTCCAAAGCGGGGGAAGCGGAGTTTCATGGTCGTTCGGTTCTCGGGCTTGGATCTCAGCGGATCACGGCGGCGGCGGCCTTCTGACCGAGCCGGCGATAGCTTTCCCAGCGGTTCTCGTCATAGAACTGGTCCGCCGTGGAATCCTGGGGAAAATCGGGGTTGAGCTTGGCGAACCGCGCGACGTCGAGCGGTTCATCCCCGGTGAGGCTGGCCTTGATCATGAGCAACCATGAGTCGGGGGTGCGACCGTCTTGGTAGATGATCCGCGCGATCGCCGCGTGCTTGGTGCCGGGTCCGCCGCGAGACGGGTTGCCCTTGATATCGCTGAGGCCGCCGATCGGGCCGCTGGTGAGGTTATGATCATCCAACGCGATCCAGTGGCGCACGATCGCAGGCGGCACCGCGTCCACCACGTCGCTACGGGTGAACTCCGAGGGGGCGACCCACACCACTTCCGCGCCGAGATCGACCCGGACGGCCTCGACCCAGGTCCCGAGGTCGTCGAACGCGTACCCGACATCGCGTGTGGCGTCGGTGGCGATGATGAACGGGACCCGCCGCCGCACGAGCTCGTACAACGAGCTGTTGTCCAGATGGCCACCATCCGAGAGGTTCCAGAGCTCGCAGGAAGGGCCACCGAACCGGGCGGTCCATTCCGACAGCAATAGGAACTGCGTGCGGAAGACCGAGCCCGGGAGCTCCTTCAGGCGTCTCCACACGTTCGCCGGATAGCGGCCGGGCCGCTCGGTGGCGCGGATCCCTGAGTCCCACCAGAAGCCGAGCCGGAGGTTGACGATGCCCATGAACAACGCCTCCAACGCGTTGGTGGACCGGCCGCGGCCGGTCGAGAACGCCGCGCCGGAGGTCCCCACCCAATCCCCGAGCGAGAGCCCTTGGACGACGGCCGGATATCCGTCCCGGCGCGCCAGCGGATGGAACGAGCCGGGGTCCGCGTCGACCCGCAGCGCGTCGAGCGTGGGCGGGGTGTCCTGGTCGAGGTCGATGCCCTCGATCCATCGACGGAATCGGAGCCAACCTGGGACCTCGACACGTCGCGACCATGTGGCGAAGTACCGTCGGCCGACGCTCGCGCCGAACGAGCCCACGGTCATGAGCGTGCCCTTGCGGGTCGCGTCGTGCCGCTGCGAAGCGTGGTCCACCGTCTCGTTGATACAGACCGAGATCAGGTGCAACGGACCGCCGTGGTCCTCCGGCCGGTAGAGATGGTGCGGGATGTCGTCCCCGGGCTGGGCGATCGACACGTCGGCCGCGACGGCGTCCTTTCCGCTCGTCCGGTCGGTGTTCGTCGCTCCCAGGAACGTGCGGACGATGCGGGCCGAGTAGGTGGCGTGGAGCGACGTGAGGTTGAGGAAGTCGAACGCCCGTCCGAGCACGACCGAGAAGACCAGCGTGACCATCACGACGGCCCATGCGGTGACCGGCGATGTGGCGAGGAAGACCTTGTGCGCGGCGACGTCCACCACGAGCAACAGCACCAAGGCGAGCAAAACGGCGGTCAACTTGAGCTTCGTGGCCGTGCGCGGACCGTCGCCTTTCGGGAGCACGCGTTCGGCCCAGGTGCGCAACAGTTGGAGTCCAGGCGCCAACGCGAGGAACACCCCGGCCGCCTCGGCAAGATGCCTTTTCCCGGCGAGGGTGGTCGCCAACGAATCGAGCCCGACCCAGACCACGGTCCCGGCGAAGAGGAGCAACGCCTCGCCCAGACCACGGCTCAGGCGGTTCCGGGCAGCGGCTCCTTCTTGTTGCAGTTGCCGGGTCGTGCTCTCCGGAAGGCCGCGCCGGGCAGATTCCTGCCAGAGCCAGGCGAGCCCGAGGATCCCGAGCGCTCCGCCCGCCCAGAGCCCGCCGCCGGACAACCCGAGCGCAACCGATGCTCCCGCGACCAGGACGACCCAAGCCGCGAACGGATACGGCGGATGCGCCCTATACGAAGACGTCTTCGGGGCCAGCCAGTAGCCGATCTTCATCGGCACGACGACCAATCCGAGCATCGCCACCGGGACCCACCACCAAGCGGACGGCGTGACCGGTCCCCACAACGACGGCCCCGGCGGATGCGCGAGCAGCCCGGGGAAGAGCGCCGATCGAGCGGCTCCGACCAAGAGCGCGAACACCACGAAGACCAAGGCTCCGACGACGATGTGCACCGCGAACAGGTTGCGGAAAAATATTCCGACCGCGATGAGCCAGTCGTTGGTCCCGCTCGCGACGAGGTAATCCGACTGGGACCGGAGCCATCGCAACGGGGCGCTCCGGTTGTCGGCGAGGATGTCCTGCGCTCTGCCGCACGGATCACCCGAGCTGGTCACGGTCTTCCGCGTGAAGAGCCGGCCCAAGAAACTTCCCGTGAACGCTCCCCCGGAGACGGTCGAGAGGAAGTCGATGTGGCGGAGCCGCCCCTTCGCCGCGAGCTCCTGGACCACGCCGAGCGAGAAAGTCGCGCTGCGGATGCCTCCTCCGGAGAGCGCCAATCCGACCACGTTCCGCATCGGCCTCTCCGCGGCGCAACCGCCGGCATCGCATCCGGCGGCCGCGGCGAGGGCCGGCCGCCGGGCGGGTGGCACGAAGACGTTGTCCTGGTCCACCGCCGCCGCGGAGCGGCGCTTGGCGATGGCGGCCGTCTCAAGGTCGCGGATCTCGTCCGGATAGACCGCGTCGCACTGCTCATTCAGGAAGGTGTCGGCAGCCTTCTCGCTGACCATGAAGATCGGCGCGAGGATGAAATAGCCGGGGATCTTCGGGAACACCGAGGCGTCGACGACGCGGAGCCCTTGGACGCCGTGGACCCGGAAATGGCTGTCCAGGACGGCGTTCTTGTCGGACAGGACCGCGGCGTCGGCCTGCCAACGATCGCTCCCGATACGGCACGTCCCGCACGCGTGATGGCCCCACGCTTCGTTGATGATCCAGTCGCGCAGCGACCACGGTGGAAGCCCTTTGGCCGCGCGGCCGGCGTTCGCGGCCTCGAGGTAGCCGGCCGGCTGGATCTCCCGGGCGAACGCGGTGCCGGTCGCCCGGGAGATCTCGCGCATCGACCCGATCGCCTCGACCATCGCGTCGACATCGTCAGCCCAACCGGGACCGCCGCCATGTTTCTCGGCCTGGTCGAATGAATTGAAGCAGATGTCCGGCGTGTCGAGCGGGTCCGCGCTCCGGAGGCGCACGGTGCCGCCGTCGTTCCTCGTGTAGGCCTTGAGGATCACCCAGGTCCAAAGGTTCCGCTGGTCGCACGGCGCACCTTTGAGCGGGCGCAACAGCTCCTTTGACCAACGCCAATAATATCCGCGGAACGCCGCCGGGGCGCCGAACGTCAGGAGATCCGGTTCCGGCCCGTCGGCAGCGGCGGATCGCTGGAGCACGGCGATGGTGCCGCCGTTGGTGGCGTACAGGCCCTCACGCTTCGCCTTCCATTCCGCGAGCAGCTTGTCCTTCGGGTCGTTCGGATCGAAGGCGATGGTGTCGAGCGACCGCAGGTCGTCGCGGAGTTCGCTGACGACGCCGACCTCGTACCGGTCCTGCAGGTTCCGTCCCACACCGGGAAGCACGACGCGCCTGCGGATGCCGTGCTTGGCGAGTTCCGTCTCGGGTCCGATGCCGCTGAGCATCAGCAACTGCGGTGTGTTGAAGGACCCGCCGCAAAGGACGACCTCGCCCTTGGCCCGGAAGGTCCGTGTCCCCGCGGCAGCGCAACCTTCTGCGGCGTGCCGCACGAAGAACTGGACCTCGCCCTGGGGCTGCGCTTGGCCGTGCTTCGGGCTCGCCCGATAAAGGTCATCGCCGCGGATGCCTTTGACGCCGATCGCGCGCGGGGTCCCCCCGGTCCCGGCCGCCCTGTCGAACAACTCCTCGGTGACATGGACACCCTTCGCGATGACCAGGCGGTCCGGATACGTCTTCTGGGTCTTGAGGATGAACTCTCGGACGCCGGCCCGCCGGCCCTTCATCGAGCGGCCGTCCTCGTCGCGGACGGTCTGTCCTCCGATGCCGGTCGGGATCAGGAACACGCCGCCGTCCGGGTTGGCGGCCCGTGTCCCGCTG
>JANNAJ010000378.1:0-5496 GCA_031384285.1 Verrucomicrobiota bacterium | reverse complement strand
GTGGGTGCACATCCTCGCCGGCGCTATCTTCTACATGACGCTCGCCGCGCTGTTCGAGAGCCTGGACAATCCGTTGACCGTCGACAATCCAGAGCGCGCCTACGGCCCCGACACCGGCCAACGGCAGCGCGAGCATGACGGTCAACGGATGGACCAGGCTCTCGAACTGCGCGGCGAGCGTCATGTAGACGATCGCGCCGGCGAGGATGAGCACCCACCAGAACTCGCCCGAGGCGTCGGAGAGATTCTTGGCGTCGCCTTCCCAGGCGTGGAGGAACCCGGCGGGCAGCTCCTGGGCCAGCAGGGGCTCGACCTGCTTCACGACCGTGCCGATGGGGACGGCCCCGGGCGACGCGGTGATGCTGGCGCTGCGCATGCGGCCGTAGTGGTTGATCGAGTTGGGCGCGGCGCCTTCGCTGCGGGTGACGAGGCTGCTGAGCTGGATGAGGTCGCCTTTGAGGTTGCGGACGAAGATGCGGTCCAAATCGGTCGGCGTGAGCCGGGAGGCGCGCTCGAGCTGGGCGACGACCAGGTGCTCCTTGCCCTCGACCTTGATGCGGCTGAGGTCGACCCCGCCGAAGAGGATCTGCATGGTGCGTGAGATGTCCTCGATGCTGACGCCGAGGGCGGCGGCACGGTTGCGATCGATGTCCACGCGGAGCTCCGGCTTGTTGACCTCGTAGCTGACGCGGACGTTGGTGAGCAACGGGCGTCCGGCGGCGTTGGTGAGGGAGCGGAGGCGGTTGGCGGTGGCGATGGCCGTGGTGTTGAGCGCGTCGAGGTCCTGGTTCTGGAGGACGAGCTCGAACGGCGAGCTGTTGAAGCTGACCTCGATGGCCTTGGGCAGGTTGGCGATGGCGATGCCGCCCTCGACCTCGGCGAAGAAGCGCTGCGCGATGCCGCCGGGGCCGTTGACGATCTCCTCGGTCCCGCGCTTGCGTTCCGCGCGGTCCTTGAACGAGACGAACACGATGCCGAAGCTCGATTGGCCGGGGCCGCTGAAGCCCGGTGCGACGATGGCGCCGTAGCTCTTCACCTCGGGTGTCGAGGCGATGATCTTCTCCGCCTTCTTGAGCTGGCGGTCGGTGAACTCGCTGGTCGACCCGTTCGGGGTGAGCACGAGGGCGAACATCCGGCCCTTGTCCTCCTGCGGAAGGAACTCCTGCTCCAACGCGCGATAGGCCACGACCATGAGGCCGAAGGTGGCGACCATGACGAGCACCAGCGCGGCGCGGTGGCCCAGCGACCAGCGGAGCGCGCCAAGATAGCCCGAGGTGAGCCGGTCCAGCGACCGCTCGAAGAACCCGAAGAGCCCGCGCGGCTTCTCGTGATGGACAGGCTTCAGGATGCGCGCCGCGAGCGCCGGCGACAGCGTGAGCGCGACCAGCGCCGAGATGGCCACCGATCCGGCGACCGCGACGGCGAACTCGACGAAGAGCCGGCCGGTGGTGCCCTTCAGGAAGGCCAGCGGCGTGAACACCGCGATGAGCGAGATGGTGATGGCGATGACCGCGAAGCTGATCTCCTCCATCGCCTTCAGCGATGCCTGCATCGGCGGCATGCCCTCCTCGATGTGCCGGTAGATCGCTTCGAGCACGACGATCGCGTCGTCCACCACCACGCCGATGCTCAGCACGAGCGCGAGCTTGGTGAGGATGTTCACCGAGTAGCCGAACAGGTGGAGCAGGGCGAAGGTGCCGATGAGCGACACCGGGATGGCCACCGTGGGGATGATCGTGGACCTCACGTTGCGGAGGAACACGAAGATGATCAGCACCACCAGGGCGAACGCCACGGCCAGCGTGCCCCACACCTCGCTGATGGCGTGCTCGACGTAGATGCTGGCATCGTAGGAAACGCTGAGCTCCGCGCCGATCGGCAGCGTCGGGCGCAGCGTCTCGATCTCGGCCTTGATCGACTGGGCGACGGTGACGGTGTTGGCCTTGGCCTGCTTGACGATGCCGAGGAAGACACAGGGCTTGCCCTGGGCGCGGGCGATGGTGCGGTAGTCTTCGACGCCGCCCTCGGCGCGGCCGATGTCCTGGAGACGCACGAGCGTCGTGCCGTCGGCGCGGATGACGAGTCGGTTGAACTCGTCGCTGGTCTTGAGCTCGCCGCGGGTGAGGATGGTCATCTCGCGCTCGAGGTTCTCGACGCGGCCGCTGGGCAGCTCGATGTTCTGCTGCTGGAGCGCGCGCTGGACGTCGAGCACGGTGACCTTGCGGGCGGCCATCTTCTCCGAATCGAGCCAGAGCCGCATGGCGAAGCGCTTCTCGCCGCCGATGGTGATCGACGAGACGCCCGGGACGCCCTGGAGGCGCGGCTTGATCTGGCGCTCGGCCAGGGTCGTGAGCTCCAGCGGCGAATAGCGGTCGCTGTTCAAAGCGATCCACAGGACCGGTTGCGCGTCGGAATCCGCTTTGGCCACGATCGGTTCGCGGATGTCGAACGGCAGGGCGCCGCGCACGCGCGAGACCCGGTCGCGGACGTCCTGCGCGGCGACGTCGATGTCCCGGGACAGGTCGAACTCGATGCTGATGCCGCTCACGCCCTCGCGGCTCTGCGAGGTGAGGGTCTTGATGCCCTCGATGTTGTTGATGGCCTCTTCGAGCCGTTCGGTCACCTCGGTCTCGACCACCTGTGCGTTGGCGCCGGGATAGATGGTGGTGACGCTGACGACGGGCGGGTCGATGTCGGGAAGCTCACGGACGGGCAGGCGCGACAGGCCGATGAGGCCGAACAGCACGAGCGCCAGGTTCAGCATCGTGGCCAGGATCGGCCGCTGGATGGAGATCTTCGAGAGGAACATGGGAGGCGGGGGGGCGGGGAGGCGGGGGTGAAAGGGAGCAGGGGAGCCATCACTCGCGGCGGGCTTGGAGCAGCCAAGGCTCGGGTTTGTTCTGCATGGTGACGAGTTTGCCGATGACGTGATTGTAGCGGCCGTGGAGGTCAATACCGCGCTCGCGATGCAGGTATCCGCAGCGGACGGCGTGTTCGAGCCAACTTTGGGTCTCGGCGGCCTCGCCCTCGGAGTCGTTGAGCTTGCTGACGAACGCCGCCTGATAGCGGCGCTTGCGCCAACCCTCGGCAAGCTGGGCGGTCACGGAGCGGGACGAACGGCGGATCTGGTCCGTCAGCGAGAACTTCTCCTCCGCGGGCCAAGCCTTGGTCTCTTGGAAAATCTCCACTGCCAGCTCCATCCCCAGCCGATACACGTCGAGTTCCCGATGATGGGTGATCGGTCCCCTCCCGATTGCTCCATCGTTCAAGAAACTAGTGGCTCGCGTGTCCATGGTGACCGTCCTTTCCGCACCCCGGCACCCTTTCCCCCTTTCTCCCCTGCTAATTCAGATACGGCGCGGTCGCCTCGGCGCCGGCGAGCTTGACCGGCGCGCCCGGGCGGAGCTTTTGGACGCCTTCGACCACGACCATCTCGCCGGCGGTCAGGCCGGTGAGCACCTCGGCCTTGCCGGCGAGCCGGAGCCCGAGCTTCACGGTCTTCATCACGGCCGTGTTGGTGGAGGTGATGGCGAAGACCGAGGTGGTGTCGCCGTTGTTGACGATGGCCGGCTCGGGGATGACCAGCGCGGTCTCGCGGAGCTGCAGGCGCAGGTCGAGGTTGGCGAACATGCCACCCTTGAGCCTGCCGTCGGGGTTGGCGATGCGGGCCTTGACCAGCGCGGTGCGGGTGCCGGTGTCGAGTTGCGGCGAGATGAAGTAGACCTCGCCCTTGAAGACCGTCGCCGGATAGGCGGCGACGTGGAACTCGAGCGTCTGGCCGATGCGGACCTGGCTGAGGTAGCGCTCCGGCACGCCCATCTCGACCTTCACGGTGTCGAGGTCGACGAGGACGGTCAGCGGCGTCGCCTTGGAGATCACCTGGCCGGGGCTGATCCGGCGCGCGCCGGTGATTCCGCTGAACGGGGCGGTGACGCGGGCGTCCTTGAGCAACCGCCGCTTGAGGTCCACGCCGGCCTCGTTGGCGGCGAAAGAACCGGAGGCCTGGTCGTACTCCTGCTTGGAGATGAGCTTGTCCCGGAACAGCTCCTTCACGCGGTCGAACGAGTTCTTCGCGAGCAGGAGGTTGGCCTCCGTCTCGGCGAGCTGGGCGGCGAGCTTGGTCTCCTCGAGCGCGACGAGCAGCGAGCCCTTCTCGACCCGTTGGCCCTCCTCGAACCCGATCTCCTTCACCAAGCCGTCCGCCTCGGCCAGGACCTCGATGGACTCGTTCGGTGTGACCGAGCCGACCAGCGAGACGGTCTCGCTCACGGCCTGCTGGCGGGCGGGCACGGCGACGACCTGCACGGCGAAGCCTCCGCCACCGGCGGCGGCGGGCGCGGCGTTCTTCTTGCAACCGACCGCGCTCAGCGCGGCCAGCAGGAGGCAGGGCAGGACAAGGTGTGTTCGCATCGGGCAACTCGGATGATGCGGCAGCTTCCCGGACGCCCGCGGACGTGGCCAGCGATTTTTGCCTCCGCGACGGCCCGTGAACGTTGCTTGCGGCCGCCGACCGGCCGGGTGTTCCTTCGGAAGAATGAATCCCGGAAACGTCGCCCCGCGCATCCCGGTCCCCCGGTTCCGGGCTTTCACGCTCATCGAGCTCCTCGTGGTCATCGCCATCATCGCGATCCTTGCCGGGATGCTCCTGCCCGCGCTGGCCAACGCCAAGGAGAAGGCCTTCCGCACGCAGTGCGTGAACAACAACAAGCAGCTCGCCCTTGCGATGCAGATGTACGCGCTCGACAACCGCGACTACATGCCGTGGCCGAACTGGGAGCAGGCGACCACCGGATGGCTCTACCAGCCGACCGCCGGCCGGGCCCCGGACCTGCTCAAGACGAATGAGGCGCCGTTCATCGAGGCGGGTCTCTTCTGGCCGTATCTCAAGGAGCGCAAGGTCTACAACTGTCCGCTCGACCGGACCAACCACATCTCTTGGCAGAAGCGGCGGCAGCGGCTCTCGAGCTATATCATGAACGGCGCGGTCGGTGGCTTCGGCCGCCTCGAACCGCGGACCTATAAGCTCGGTGCCTTCAACCCCGCCGCCTATGCGATGTGGGAACCGGACATCAAGAACTTCAACGGCGTCTGGGGCCCGAACGTCGGGCACGACGCCAGCCAGTATCCGTCCGAGTCCGAAGGCGTGGGGCGCCGCCACAAGAAGGGCGCGGTGATCACCGGCTTCAGCGGGCAGGTCCATTTCATCCGGTTCGAGGACTTCCAGAACGAGCAGAAGTCGAACAAACCCGGCCTGTTGTGGTGCGTGCCGGATTCACGCACCGGCGAGTGAGAAGAAACAGATCGCAGGGTCTTCTTTGAGCTGTACAGCGACGCAAAGCTGCGGGATATCCAACCCTATATGGATGCGACCTGCCTGATCTGCGATGTCCCCTCCCGAGTGGAAGCAGGCGCCGATATGAGACCGGTCGATTGTCCCGCCTGCGGCGCGCCCAACGCGGTCGTCCCGAGCCGGTCTGCCGCCCGCCCCGCGGCCAG
>JANNAJ010000316.1:0-19904 GCA_031384285.1 Verrucomicrobiota bacterium | reverse complement strand
CAGCGGGCCGTTCGCCGCGGGCCGTGAGACGACGCGCGCGTCAGAGCCGGGTGGCGCCGAGCTCGAGGATGCGCGCGGACTGGGCTCCTGTGAGGGGCGTGACGCTGAGGCGCGATTGACGGATGAGCGCCATGTCCTTCGTGAGGGCGTCGGTCTTGAGCAGATCCAACGGCACGGGGGTCCGGAGCGGCCTCACCGGAGCGAGGTCCACGCAGGACCAATCGCCGTCCTCGGCCGTCGGATCCGGATAGGCCTCGCGCACGACCTTGGCGATGCCGACGATCTCTTTGCCGGTGACGCTGTGGTAGTAGAGGACGAGGTCGTCCTTCTTCATCGCGCGGAGGTTGTTCCTCGCCTGGAAATTGCGGACGCCCGTCCACGCGGTCTTACCGTCGGCGACGAAGGTCTTCCACGCGTAGGCCTCGGGTTCCTGTTTCACCAGCCAGAGCAGCTTCGGCATGGCGCGAGGTTGGCCGGTAAACGCGCGCGGGCAAGCGCGGGGAACGGATGCGGACGGATCGCGCCGGGCGGCTCAGGCGCGCTTGTCCGCGCGGATCTTGACGAGGCCGGACTCCTTGGCGCGTTCGTCGAGGAAGGCCGCGAAGACGCGCTGGAGATCGCGCTTGGAAGAATTGAGCAGGTGCGCCAGCGGGATGAGGGACAGCAGGTTGAGCCACGCCCACCAATGCCCGACGGCGGCGATGACGAGGATCCCTGCACCGACGACCGACCAGAAGGTGACCCGCGACACGAACGTCCAGGAGCTCTCCAGCCGGCAGCGGATGAGTTCGCGTCCGCCCTGGTGGAACTCCGCGGCGGTGGTGAACCGCAACTGCGCCCAGCGCGATCCGTAGACCTCGATGTCGTGGTTGCTCCAGCCGGTGTCGGGCTTGTTCTGCCAACCGCGCTCGTCGAGGCGCTGGATGATGCGGGCGATGAAGCCGAGGCGGTCCGCGCCGCCGTGCTCGGCCCAGTAGAGCACCTGGTCGAGGCGGCCGTCGTCCGATTCGAGGCTGAGCGACTCGAGGTTCTCCCGCGCGCTGAGAGGTGTCTGCTGGCCCTGCAGGTTCGCGCGTTGGCGGGCCCATCCGCGCACGATCGGCTGGAGGAAGAAGAGCAGCGCCACGAGTGGTCGCGACCACCAGCGGAGCTTGTCCTTCTCCAGGTCGGCCTGCGCGCCGGCGACGCAGCAGAGCGCGACGCTGGTCAGCACGCTGGCGATGCCGATCGGCTCCAGTTGCGGCACGACGGTGCCGAGCACGAGCAGCGGCAGGGAGACGAGCGTGTGGTATTCGAGGCTGGTGGCGACGACGAGCAGGAGGTTGGGCGTCGGCGCGTAGATGCTCTGGAAGAAGCCGCTGCCGAACAGGCCGTGATAGATGATCGGCGCGCGCGTCTCCACGCCGATCTTGGCCGGGGTGTAGATGCGGCCGGCCCAGCGGGACGCGCCGAAGCGGTTGAAGTTCTCCGGATGCCGCCGTTCCAGGACGGCCTCGGCCTCGCCATAGCCCGCTTGCTGCTTGAGGTAGGCGCGGACCGTGTTGCGCCGGTAGTGCCAGACGAAGCCTCCCGGGCTGAAGCCGATCCGATAGCCGCGCTGCTGGAGCCGCCAGCAGATGTCCACGTCGTCGCCGGCCTTCCAGAAGATCGGGTCGAAGCCGCCGATCTCCTGCAGCGCCCATTTATAGAACGCCATGTTGCAGCCCGGGATGTGCTCCGCGAGGCGGTCGGTGAGCATCACGTGGGCGGGGCCGCCCGGTGAGACCATCACGGTCGAGGCGACGGGCGAATCTTCCGGCGGCAGGAAATTGTGCCCGCCGATGCCGGCGAATCGGGAGTTCAGCAGGTCGCCGATGAGGAAATGCAGCCAATCCTCGTCCGCCCGGCAATCGCTGTCGGTGAAGGCGATGATATCACCGGTGGCGGCCGCGATGCCGCTGTTGCGGGCGACCGACAACCCTAGGTTGCGCTCGTGTCGCAGCGACCGCACCTCGGGGAACTGGACCGCGATCGCCGGTGTCGTGTCGGTCGAGCCGTCATCGACGAGGACGACCTCGTAGTTCGGGTAGTTCAGCCGTCCGAGCGACTGGAGGCAGGCCTTGAGCGTGGCGGCGCCGTTGTAGCTCGCGACCACCACCGAGACACGGGGCGTCTGCGGCAGCGGGAAATAGGGCGCCGTCTCGAACCGGCGCTTCACCATGGCGAACGCCGGCTTCGGCACGCGGTCGGCATCGGTGAGGCCGAACCGCCAGTCCTCGACCTGCCTGCCGTCCTTGAACCAGTCGTCGGTGAAGGCGTAGACGACCGTCCCGGCGCAGCCTGCGCGGAAGGCGGACTCGATCTTCCAGCCGAGGATCTCGGCCTGCCGTTCGTCGCCCTCGCGCAGCGTGTCGATGCCGAACTCGCCGAGCATCATCGGCTTCGTGTCGGCCAGCATCTGCAGCCGGGCGAGATAGTTCTCGAACGGGCGCGGTTGGTGCAGGTAGACGTTCCAGCAGAAGAAATCGACGTTCTGCGGCCGCAGGAACTCGGTCGGAGGGAAGTTGCCGAAGGTGCAGAGCAGGTCGGGGTCCTCCTGTTTCGCGACCGCCACGAGTTCGTCGATGAACTCGCACACCGCCGCGTCGCCGCTCCAGCGCACGATATCGGCGGGGATCTCGTTCACCAACGACAGCGCGAACACCGCCGGATGCCGCGCGCAGGCCTCGGCCGCCGCGCGGACGGCGCTGCGGGCCTCTTGTCGTGAGCGGTCGTCGTCGAGGAAGCACAGGTGCTTGTTCCAAGGCACGTCGACCAGGAGCTTCAGCCCGTGCGCCTGGGCGAGCGCGAGGAACCATCGGGGCGGCACGTGGTAGACGCGGAGCAGGTTCGCCCCGAGCTCTTTCACCAGGGCGAGGTCGCGCTCCGTCCGCTCTTGCGACGCGAAGTGGTCGCCCGACGCGTCGGGCGCGAACGGGCCGTAGGTGACGCCCTTCGGGAAGAACTTCTCCGCGCCGAGGCGGAAGAATTTCCCGTCCACCGTCACGCGCCGGCGCGAGCTATCGGCAGGACCGGTCAAGCGGCGGGGAGGGACGGGTTGCGGACGGATGAACGGGCCGCCGGCGGTGGGCAGCCATCTTCCGACAGAGTGGCGGGCAGCCGGTGCGAGCGGCGCCGGGAAGGGTCCCGGCGCGGCGCGGCGTAGGAGGAACGCATCGGCGGCCATGGTTAGCGAGGGCCGGCGCCGGCCACAAGAGGCAGGACACCGAGCACTCCGGGCAGACGTCGCGCCCGGCCGGTCTCTTCACGGGATGATGGGGCCCCTTTCCAGCCGAGCCTTCCTGGCGATGCGACGCAGGGAAGGGAGGGCGACCGCCCCCTGGACGCGGGCTTCCAGCCCGGCCTCGAGGGGCGGGTCAGAAGCCCGTGGTCATCACCGCCCGGATCCCGCTTGGACAGGCTGGCAACCCCGTCTCACAGCGCGCTGTCGCGGCCGATGCGCCAGAGCTTGCCGTCGCTGCGGACGAACAACGATCCGGCGGCGATGGACGGCGTCCCGATCACCGCTTGGGCGAGGTCCAGCTCGCTGACGACCGCGCCGTCCGGTTTGGACGGGTCCACGACCTGCACGAGACCCTTCTCGTTCACGCAATAGAGGAAGCCTCCGGCCGAGACCGGCGTCGCGCTGAACGGCCCTTTCAGCCGGAGCTGCCAGAGCCGCTTGCCGTCGGCCGCGTCGGCGCAGCTGAGGATGCCTCCGTCGTTCATCGTGAAGACCCGGTCGCCGAGCACCAGCGGGCTCGATGTGCCCGGGCGCATCTGCGACGAGCGCCAGAGCTGCTTGGGCGGTTGTCCGGGTGCGGCGGGCTCGAGCACGGTCAATCCTTGCGAAGGCACGTAGAGCTTGCCGTCGCTCACGGTCGTGGATGGCACGGTCGAGGCCCCGTCGTCGTAGCTCCACACCGTCTTGCCGGTCGCGGGTTCGACCACGGCGACGCCCTTCGAGGACTGGAGCGCCACGAGCGTCCTGCCATCGGCGCCGTTGAGCAGGGAGGGCGAGGTCCAGTTCGCTTTCTTCGGGCGATCGATCTTCCAGCGGTTGAGGCCGGTCGCGGCGTCGAGGCCGGCGGTGAAGGATTCGCTGTCGTTCTCGACCTGCGCCACGAGCACGCCGTCGGCCACGACCAGCGACGACGACATGCCGAGCGAGTTGCTGGCGTTGGGATAATCGCGTCCGAGGCCGCGGTACCAGAGCAGGTCTCCGTCGAGGTCCAGGGCGGCGCAGTCGTTGGAGGAGAAGATGGCGAAGATCCGGCGTCCGTCGCTCGCGGGGCTCGGGGTGGCGGCGCTGATCTTCTCGTGGGTCATGGTCCGGCCGGTCGCCCAGAACTGCCGTTCCCAACGGAGCGAACCGTCCGCGAGGTTGAAGCACAGCACGTGCAAGCGGTCTTGGCGGGCGCCGCTGCTGGCGGTCACGAACACGCGGTCGCCGATGATGACCGGCGACGACAGCCCGCGCCCGGGAAGGTCGACCGCCCAGGTGACGGACCCGGTGTCGAGCTTCGTGGGCAGCTTGGGGCCGGTGGCGATGCCGTTGCCGGCGGGGCCGCGGAACTGGGGCCAGTCGTCGGCGCGGGAGGAGAGCGCGAGCAGGCAAGCGAGGCCGAGGGAAGGGAGTTTCATGGTGTCCTTGGAGACGGGTTGCCGGCGCGGTTCACTTGGTCGGGACGATCGGCGTGCCCAGGTCGTCGGTGACGCGGAGCTGGAACTGCCAGGTCTTGGTCCAGTCCTCGACCTGCTCGTTCTGGGTGCATTTCACGAGGAAGGTGTTGGATCCCGCCTTGAGCTCCACGGGCACGCGGTATTGGTCGACCTCGGTGTTGCGGTGGTACTCCTCGCGGCCGAACAGGAACTTGCCGTTCACCCAGAGCTTCCAGCCGTTGTCGGTGCCGATGCGGACCTGCGCGGTGCGGGCCTTGTCGGACCAGAACTCCGCGTAGGCGTAGCCGGTGACCTCCTTGAGCTCCTTGAACGGCTGGTTGAAATCGATGAAACCGTAATCGCTCTTGGTGACGAAATCGATCCAGCGGACCTTGGAGGTCTTGCCGTCGGCTTCCGCGGCGAGGTCGACGGATCGTTCGGGCGCGAACGCCTTCTCGAAGCCGGCGCCGCCGGTGTTGTCGAAAGGCCCGATGAGCTTCCATCGCGTCACCCAGCCGAAGGCCGCCTGGAGGTCCACCTTCTCGCCGAGGTCGGTCAGCCGTTTGGCGATGTCGTCGACCTGGTCGGCTTCGCGGGAATATCCCAGCGCGGAACGGAATCCGGCGATGGCGGCGGCTTTGTCGGTCGCGACGTTCTTGGCGGCGGCATCGACCAACTCTTGGACGGCTTCGCGGCGGAGCTCGTTGCCCGGGTCGTTGACGAAGCCGGGCAGCAGCGCACGCGCGGTCGCGGGCTCGGCACGGCGGATCAGCTCGTAGGCGAAGCGGCGCGCCTTGGGATGGTGCTTCACGTCGGCGAGGAACTTCCGGAGCTCGGCGACGGGCAGGGTGCGTCCCGCGGTGGACTCGCGCTGGGCGACGGTCTCGGCGGCCGCGCGCAGCCAGTTCAGCGCGTAGTCGTTCGCGCCGTCCATCGCGGCGAGGATCGCGGGGACGGCTTTGGCATCGGCCGCGGCCACCCGTTTCCAAGCGGCGGAGGCGGGCACGTTCCCTTTGCCCTCCGCGGCGACGTCACGGAGCTCGCGGAGCGCTCCGGCGAGCGGGGCGGGTGTCGCCGCCGAGGCGGACACCAGCGACAAGGCCGAGGCGAGGCACAGGGCGTGGATCGGACGGTGGGCCATCATGCGGCGGCACCGTACCGGCCGGTCCGGTGATGACAAGCGTCGCGGCGCCCCGGGGTGGACCGGCGTTCAGGGCACCGCGGGCCCGGCCGGCTTCGGTTCCGGCGCGCCGCCCGCGGGCAGCAACGGCTCGGGCTTCGGGAGGTCGGCGGTGCCGAGCTCTTCGGGGAGCACGACCACGGCGATGCGGCGGTTCTTGGAGCGGCCTTCCGGAGTGGTGTTTTCGGTGAGCGGACGGAACTCGCCGCTGCCCACCGCGCTCAGGCGCCGCGGGTCGACGGCGGCCCGCTCGACGAGGAAGCGCACCGCCGCGACGGCGCGTCCGGCGGAGAGCGCCCAGTTGTCGGTGAAGCCGTCGGGCGTGCGTGCGCGGATGGGCACGTTGTCGGTGTGGCCGATGACCTGGACCGGCCGCTTCGGGAACTGCGACAGGACCTTCGCCACCTTGAGCAGCACGGCCTGGCCTTCCGGCATCAGCGCGGTCTGGCCGGACGGGAAGAGCACGCGGTCCAAGATGTCCACGGTCAGCTTGCCCTGGAGCTCGGAGATGGTGACGTCGCGGGAATCCAGTTCGGCGCGCATCTGCTGTTCGAGGCCCTGTTGCGCCTTGGCGGCCCGGGCGACCTGCTGCTCCAGCTCGGTGGCCTGTTCCCGGAGCGCGAGCACCTCGGCGGCGAGCGCGGCATTGGTCGCGGCGGCCTGCTCGGCGAATCGGCGCGAATCGGCGGACGCATCCTCGGCGGCGGCGCGGGCGCGTCCGGCCTCGCGGACCTGGAGGAACCCGATCCCCAGCAGCAGCAGCGCCGACAAGATCGACGCGAAAATCCAGGTGCTCTTCGGCATGGCACGAATGCAACCGTCCCGCGGGCCCGGCGCAACGGCGAAAGCGGTCGCGTGTCCGGATGCCCGGTCGCGCCCGGGGCTCCGCGGTGTCTCCCGGGCCTGGGATGCGCCATTCAGTAGGTCACGTTCAGCGAGATCGTCCCGAAGATCTGCGCCGATTCTTGGCCCGGGAATTCCCGGGTGCGATAGACGAACGCATAGGCGAGCGACGTGTTCTTGTAGTTGATCGCGACTCCGGTGCTCAGGTCGGCCACGAACACCTTGTGCCCCACCGACGGGCTGTCGCCGAAGGTGTTCCCGTCGATGAAGATGTCATGGCCCACCGCTCGACCGTCCACCCGGCCGAACAGGTGGATGCCGAAATCTGCCCGCGGCCGGCCCGCGGCCATCGCGCCGTCGACGGGCGTCGAGGTCACCGCCGAGGTGTTGATGGCCGAGCTGCCGAAGTCGTCGGGAAGGTTCAGCCCGAACCGGAGCTCGGCGCCGAGGTTGGCGTAGGTCGCCACGTTCCCGAGCGCGAAACCCGCGTGCGGCAGGAGTTCCCAGTCCAGGCCGCTCCGCCGCTCGTGCTTGGGCCAGCGCCAGGTGCGCTCGTATGTCCCGACGACGCCCAGTTCGTTGTGCAGTTGGTTGTCCCAACCCAGGGGGTGGTCCTGCTGAAGCACGTCGTGCGCGAGGCGTTGCGTCTCTTTGGCCAACGACCAAGGACCGACGACGCCGATGTCGAAGATGACCGAGTTGCGGACCGTGGCGGTCTTCCAGACGATGCCGACGCCCATGTACAACCATCCCGCGTACGGGCGATCGTTGAGGATCGGCTGGGTGGCCTGCGTGTCGTCCGGCGTGTAGATGTTCTGTCCCAGCGCGAGCACCAGGTTCTTCTGGTAGGCCGGTCCGTTGATGGCGGGAAGCGCGTCCAACGCCGGCAGGAAGGGCCGGGCGACGGCCGTGTCGCTGAATTTGCTGAGATCGGGGGAGCTCCAGCCGATCTTCAGGCCGCTCGTGTAGTTGTGGTCGGTGCCCCCGGCCGAGTCGTTCTCGACGTACAAGCTCAGCGTCCCGCCGCTCTTCGGGCGGGCCTCGGCCGGGTCCGGTGCGGCGAGCAGCGGGGACAATAGGCAGCAGGACAACAACAACGGGGCGGGATGAATGGAAGCCATGGGTGGTAGACCGGCCGGAAAGTTATCCCGGCGCCGGCGATGCCCAATGGGGTGTTCTCCGTATGCTGGCCTGCCGCCGACGAAGTCCGTTCCCGATGTTTGCCCTCGGCGGCGGTCCGTGCGATTCCTCCGGGGCCATGCGTTATCGTCGATTCGGCCGGACCGGCCTCCAGATGCCCGTGTTCTCCTGCGGGGGCATGCGGTACCAGCAATCGTGGTCCGACGTCCCGTGGGACCAGGTCGACAAAGCCGGCCAGGCGAACCTGGAGGCGACCATCCACCGGAGCGTCGAGCTCGGCATCAACCACATCGAGACCGCGCGCGGCTACGGTTCGTCGGAGATGCAGCTCGGTCCTGTGCTGGCGCAGTTCCCGCGCGAGAAGCTGATCGTGCAGACCAAGGTGATGCCGAAGCCGACGGCGAAGGAGTTCCGCGAGACCTTCGAGACGTCGATGGCGTACCTGGAGCTCGACCACGTCGAGCTCCTCTCCATCCACGGCATCAACAACCGCGAGCACATCGGGCAGACGCTCCGGCCGGGAGGCTGTCTCGACGAGGCACGGAAGATCCAGCGCGAGGGCCGGGCGCGGTTCATCGGGTTCAGCACGCACGCGACGCCGGACGTGATCTCCGAGGCGGTCCGCAGCGACGAGTTCGATTACGTGACCCTGCACTGGTACTTCGTGAACGACCTCAACCGCGCGTGCATCGCCGAGGCCGCGCAGCGCGACATGGGCATGTTCATCATCAGTCCGAACGACAAGGGCGGAAAGCTCTACCTCGGCCTGCCGAAGCTCCGCGCCCTGACCGCGCCGTTGACGCCGATGCAGTTCAACGACCTCTACTGCCTCGCGCGGCCGGAGATCCACACGCTCTCGCTCGGCGCCGCCAAGCCGTCCGATTTCGACGAGCACATCGCAGGGCTGGAGCACTACGAGCGCGCCGCCGAGGTGGTCGCGCCGATCGAGCGCCGGCTCCGCGAGGTGCTCGAGCAGGCCCATGGCGCGGACTGGATGCGCCGCTGGTTCACGAACCTGCCGGAATACTTCGACGTGCCGGGCGAGGTGAACGTGCTGGAGATCCTCCGTCTGCACACCTACGCGAAGCCCTTGGAGCTGACCGAGTGGGCGAAGTTCCGCTACAACATGCTGGGCAACGCCGACCACTGGTTCCCCGGCGAGCACGTCGGCAAGCTCGACCGCGAGCGCGTCCGCGCCGCCGTGGCGAAGAGCCCGTTCGCCGACCGCATCCCGGCGATCCTCGACGAGGCCCATGAGCTCTACCACGACGCGCCGGTCAAGCGGCTGAGCCAGTCCTGACGGGGCGTGGCGGGCCGTCCCCGCCGTCACTTCAACGTCGCGTCCTTCGCTCCGTCGGCTTGGCGGTAGAGTTCCGTCGGGATGAGCGTCTCCTTGGGCACGTCGTCGCCGGCGAGGTATCGGACGATGTTCCGCACCGCGGTCTTGCCGATGACGTCCGGGAACTGGACCGGGTCGGCGTAGATCTTTCCGGCCTTGATCGCGGACCGCCCCTCGGGCATGCCGTCGAAGCCCACGACCTTGATCTTCGCGAGCTTCCCCGCCTTCTCCAGCGCGGCGACGGCGCCAAGAGCGCTCGGGTCGTTGATGGCGAAGATGCCGTCGAGGTCGGGATGCGATTGGAGCAGGTCCTCGGTCGCCTTCATCGAGCGGTCCTTGGCGGCGCCGCCGGGCAAGGTGGCCACCACGGTCATCGACACGCCTTTATCGCGCTTCTGGCGGGCGAGCTCGTCGTTGAACCCCTGGGTGCGGAGGATCACCGACTCGACCTCCGGATGGTCGAGGATGGCCACCTTTCCCTTGCCGCCGAGAGCCTCGATGAGGGCCACCGCGGCGAGCTTGCCGCCGCCGAGATTGTCGGTGGCGACGTGGCCAGCGACCTTGCCTTCCTTGGCCAGCGACGCGATGTCGGCCGTGAAGACGGGGATGCCGGCCTTGTTCGCGTCGACGATGGACGTGCCGATCGCCTTGGAATCGCACGGGCAGAGGATGATGGCGTCGACCTTGCGCACGATGAAATCGACGACCTGGTTGCGCTGCTTCGCGGGGTCGAACTCACCGCTGGTCACGATGGTGGTCATCCCGTGGACCTTGGCCTCGGCGGTCATCGCATCGGCCATGTCCTTGAAGAACGGGTTCGTGAGCGTCAGCACGGAGATGCCGATCACGGTCTTCGGGCGGTCGGCGGCGAGCAGCGAGGGGACGGAGACCAGGACGGCGGAGGTCGCGATGGCGAAACGGCGGCGGGTGATCGGCTTCATGGAGAAGCCGCGAGGATGTTATGGTCTGTTGCCGGGCGCAACCTCTCGCCTAGCATCGCCCGCATCATGTCCGTCCGTGTCAAGATCTGCGGGATCACCAACCTCGCCGACGCCCGCGCCGCCATCGCCGCCGGCGCCGACGCCCTCGGCTTCGTCTTCGTGCCGGGCACGCCCCGCTATATCTCTCCCGACTTGGCCGGCGAGATCGTGCGGGAGCTCCCGCCGTTCATCGCGCGCGTCGGGCTCTTCGTGGACGCCGAGACGCGCACCGTGGCCGAGGCGCTCGTGCGGTCGGGGATGGACACGCTCCAGTTCCACGGCGGGGAGACGCCGGATTTCGTCCGGCAGTTCAGGCGCGCGGTGAAGGTGATGAAGGCGTTCCGCGTGCGTGGCGAGGAGACGCTCATGCGGCTGCCGGCCTACGCGGACGCCGCGGACGCCGTCCTGCTCGATGCCTACGTCGCCGGAGCCCACGGCGGGACCGGCGCGCAGTTCGATTGGAAGCTGGCGGTCCAGGCCCGGGACCTGGGAAGGCCGCTCGTCCTCGCCGGCGGGCTGACGCCGACGAACGTCGCCGAGGCGGTGCGGACCGTCCGCCCCTACGGTGTCGACGTCTCGAGCGGCGTCGAATCCGCACCGGGCCAGAAGGACCCCGAGAAGCTCGCTGAATTCGTCCGCGCGGCGAGATCGGCCTGACCGCGCCTCCGCTCCGCGCCGGCCCCGGTCAGCCTCCGGCGACGATCTTGACGATCTCCAGTCGGTCGCCGGCGGCGAGGTCGCGCGAGGCGAACTCCGACGGTGCGATGGCGTCGCCGTTGTGCTCGACGACGACGCTGCGGGGCAGGAGGCCTTGCTGCACGAGGAACTCCTCGACCGAGCATGGCGACTCGACCGGCAGTTCACGTCCGTTGGCGACGATGGTCATCGGCGGCAGTCTGCGTCGGCCGGCCCTCGCGTCCAAGCCGGACGATCGACCCCGGGACGGTCGGGAGACCGCCGCCATCTCCCTTCATCCTCGGCCGGTTTTCGGTTTCCTCGCGGTGCCGGCCTTCCGCACACTCGGCTCCATGACCATCAACGTCGGCATCGTCGGCACGGGATTCATGGCGGTGGCGCATCTGAAGGCCTATGCGCAGGTCCCGGGCGTGCGTATCGCGGCGCTCTGCAACCCCAGCGGCCGCAACCTCGACGGCGATTTCTCCAACGTCGCCGGCAACGTCGGGGACGGCGCGGCGTTCCGCTTGGACATGACCGGCGTCAAGGCGTACCGCGATCCGGCCGCCCTCTTCGCCGATCCGGAGATCCATCTGGTCGACATCACCACGCCGACGAAGACGCACGAGGCGCTCGCCGTCGCGGCATTGGCGGCGGGCAAGCACGTGCTGGTCGAGAAGCCGGTCGCCGGCACCAGCGCCGAGGCGCGCCGGGTCGCCGCGGCGGCGGAGGAGGCGGCGAAGCGCGGGGTCTTCCTGATGCCGGCGATGTGCCTCCGCTTCTGGCCCGAGTGGGCCTGGGTGAAGCAGGCGATCGCCGATGGCCGCCACGGAAGGGTGCTCAGCGCGCGGTTCCGCCGCGTCGCGCAGCCGCCGGCCTGGGGCCACGGCCATTTCCTCGACGGCGCGACCTCGGGCGGCGCGCTGCTCGACCTGCACATCCACGACGTGGATTTCGTGCGGTATTGTTTCGGTGCGCCCCGGTCCGTGTTCGCCTCCGGCCACACCAAGGTCAGCGGGGCGATCGACCACGTGCTGGCGGTCTACCAGGTCGACGGCGGCGCGACGGTCAGCGCCGAGGGCAGCTGGGCGATGAGCGACGGGTTCGGCTTCAACATGGCCTACACGGTGAACTTCGAGCGGGCCACGGCCGACTACGACATCGCCCGCGGCGCCGACGCGCTGAAGTTGTTCGTGCCCGGACAACCAGCGGAGGTGCTCCGGCCGCCGGGCGGCGACGGCTACGTCGGCGAACTGGCGCACCTGGCGGAATGCATCCGCACCGGCCGCGCCCCGAGCGTGGTGACGGCCGCGGACGGCGCCGAGGCGGTCGCGCTCTGCGAGGCGGAGGCGGCCTCGATCCGTTCAGGGAAGATCGTCGCCCTCGCCTGACGCGCCATGGAACTTCGCTCCGGTCACCGACCGCGTCCTCGGCTCACCCACGCCGTGTTCGATTGGGACGGCACGTTGTCCTTGATCCGCGCCGGTTGGGCCGAGGTGATGCTGGACCAATGGATGGACCTTTTGCCCGCGTTGCCCGGCGAGACCGCCGAGGCGCGACGGCTCAAGGCGCACGACGACATCTGGGGACTGAACGGCAAACCATCCATCCACCAGGCGGCGCGTTTGTCCGAGCGCATCCGCGAACGGGGCGGGGCCGTCCACGATGCCCAGGAACTGGAGCACGGATATCAGCGGAAGCTCGGCGAAGTGGTCGGCGGCCGGATCGCGGCCATCCGCTCCGGGGCGGCGTCGCGCGAAGCCTGGCTGGTGACCGGCGCGCGGGCGGTGGTCGAGGCGCTGGCGGACCGCGGACTGGTGCTGCACGTCGTGAGCGGGACGCAACGGCATTTCGTCGCGGACGAGGCGGAGGTGCTCGGGATGTCGCGGTATCTCGGAGGGCGCATCCACGGCCCGGTGGACGCGACGGACACGGCCTACTCGAAACGCGGTGTGATCGATGCCATCCTGCGCGAGCACGTCATCACCGGTGACGAGATGGTGGCGTTCGGCGACGGACACGTGGAGATCGAGCAGAGCAAGGCGGTCGGCGCCCTGGCGGTCGCCGTGGCGACGGACGAATCGGGCTTCCATTCCGGCCGGACCGATGCCGCCAAGCGGGACCGCCTGATGGGAGTCGGTGCCGATCTGTGCATCCCGGACTTCCGCGACCTCGGTCCGCTCCTGGAAGCGTTGGGCGTGGCATGACCGATCCGGACGACGGGTACCTCCGGTCCGCGGCGGGCGAGGCGTCCTTCGATCGGGATCGTTTTGCCGTTGTACCGGCCTTTTGGCGCGTGGTTCTTTAGCGGGAACACATGGAACCATCCGACCAGACCCCGCACTCGGCCGCTCAGGAGCCGCCTGCGGCCTCCACCTCGGGGCGGCTGCTCTCGCTCGATGCGTTGCGCGGGTTCGACATGTTCTGGATCATGGGCGCCGATTCCCTCGGGCCGGCGCTCGCGGCGATCAAGGGCGGGCCAGTGCTGCAGGCCGTCGCGGAGCAACTGGACCACGTGGCATGGAGGGGGTTCCACTTCGAGGACCTGATCTTCCCGATGTTCGTGTTCATCGCCGGGGTCTCGCTCGTCTTCTCGCTCGGCAAGATCATCCCGCGGCACGGCAAGGACGCCGCGTTCACCCGGGTGCTGAAGCGGGCTGTGCTGCTCTATGTGCTCGGTCTCTTCTATTACGGCGGGTTCTCCACGCCGTTCTCGCAGATCCGGCTCCTGGGCGTGCTGCAGCGGATCGCCATCTGCTACGGGGTGACCGGGTTCCTGTTCATCTTCTTCCGGCCGCGGACACTGGTCGGGATCGCGGTGTCGGTGTTGTTGGGATATTGGGCGTTGTTGGCGTTGGTGCCGGTGCCGGGCCTGGGTGTCGCGAGCTTCGAGGAGGGGAAGAACATCGTGAACTGGTTCGACTCCCAGTTCCTTCCCCTGCGGAAATGGGACGGCGACCACGACCCCGAGGGCGTCCTGAGCACGTTGCCGGCGGTGGTGTCGTGCCTCTTGGGCGTCTTCGCAGGGATCTTCTTGCGCGACTCGGAGCGGACCCCGTCCGAGAAGGCCGTCCGGATCGCCGGGGCAGGGGTCGCCCTGCTGGTCCTCGGCTATTCCTGGGGCGCCTTCTTCCCCATCATCAAGAAGCTGTGGACCTCGCCGTTCGTGCTGGTGGCGGGCGGATGGAGCGCGCTGTTGCTGGCTACGTTCTACTACGTCATCGACGTGAAGGGCTGGCAGCGATGGTGCCAGCCGTTCGTGTGGGTCGGGCTCAACTCCATCACGGTCTACCTCGCGGGCAATCTCATCGATTTCGAGCAGCTTGCGTCGCGTTTGGTCGGAGGGAACATGGGTGCTCTGCTCGACACCGCGGTGGCGAAAGGCCTCGGCACCCTGTTGGTCTCGTTGCTGAGCATCGGGGCCGTGTTCGGACTCGCGCGTTTCCTCCATCACCGCAGGATCTATCTGAGGCTCTGAACCTCCTCTCCCACAGACCATGCCCTACAAGTTCGAGACCGGCGGCTATCGGCGGCCGCGCGACCGCCGCGAAGGCGGAAAAGCCGGACAAGACGAATCGGTCCTGCCCGATCGCTTCCTGTCGGTGGACGCGCTGCGCGGCTTCGACATGTCATGGATCGTCGGCGCGGGATTCTTGGTCACCGCGCTCGACCGGTGGGCGAGCAATCCGCTGCTGGCGTCGATCCGCGGGCAGCTTTCCCACGTGGCCTGGGAAGGGTTCGCGTTCTACGACCTGATCTTCCCGCTGTTCGTGTTCATCGTCGGCGTGTCGGCGGCGTTCTCGATCCGCAAGACGGTCGCCAAGCACGGGAAGGTGACCGCGGCGAAGCGCGTGCTCACGCGCGGCGCGCTGCTCTATGTCGTCGGATTGTTCTATTCCGGCGGGTTCCACGGCACTCCGTTCGTGCCGCCCGGCGGAGGCGAGGCCACCGCGTCCGAGCTCTTCCGGCACCTGCTCGACAACACCCGGATGCTCGGGGTGCTCAACCGCATCGCCTTGGCGTACACGGCGACCGGGCTGCTCTTCCTCCTCCTGCCGGTCCGCGTCCTCTGGGCTGTCTGCGCGGCGATCCTGCTGGGATACTGGGGCATGATGGCCCGGATGCCGATCCACGACATCCAGCTCAGCACAGAAGGCCTCGCAAAAGCCGCCGAACGCTCGGGTGAGACGAACGCGATGAAGCTGTATCTTTCGACGACGGAGACCGTCATCGGTCAGTACGAACCCGGCCTCAACGTCGCGAACCACTTCGATTTCCTGTACCTGCCCGGCAAACTCTACGACAAGTACCACGACCCTGAAGGCATCCTGAGCACGATCCCGGCGGTCGCGACCTGTCTCTTGGGGCTCTTCGCCGGCGCGTTGCTCCTGAGGGAGGACATGCCGCCGACGGGGAAGACCATCGTGCTGCTGACCTTCGGGTTCCTGCTGATGGCGGTGGGTTATCTCTGGGGATTCCAGTTCCCGGTCGTGAAGAAGCTCTGGACGTCGTCGTTCGTCCTGGTGGCCGGCGGCTATAGCATGATCCTGCTCGGCCTGTTCCATCAGGTGGTGGATGTCTGGGAGAAGACCGCGTGGTGCCGGCCGTTCGTCTGGGTCGGGTCCAACGCCCTCGCGATCTATCTCGCGGCCCAGATCCTGAACTACCGGAAGGTCGCGGAACGCTTCGTCGGCGGACCGGTCCGCGGGCATCTCGGAGGCTTCGGCGAGGTGCTGTTCGCCTTCGTCGCGCTCGGGGTGATGCTGTGGTTCGCCCGGACGCTCTATAAGCAGAGGATCTTCCTGCGCCTCTGACCCGCCACGTCCCGCGGATGATCGCCGTGGGCCGGAGCCGGATTGGAAGCCGGTCCCGGTCCTGCGGCGACGAGGTCGTCCCGGTTCCCCATGAAGATCTCCATCCAAGGCCTGACGAAGAGCTTCGGCACCACGGCCGTGCTCAAAGGCGTCTCGTTGGAGATCGCCGATAGCGAGCTGTCCTTCCTGCTCGGCCCGAGCGGCTGCGGAAAGACCACCTTGCTCCGGATCCTCGCGGGCTTCCACCGGCCGGACGCGGGGGAGCTGCTCTTCGGCGGACGGCGGATGGACGGAGTGCCGGCGCACCAGCGCAACGTCGGCATGGTCTTCCAGAACTTCGCGCTCTGGCCGCACATGACGGTGGGGCAGAACGTCGCATACGGCCTCGATGTCCGGGGCGTCGACGGGGCGGAGAAGAAGCGCCGAGTCCTGGAAGCGCTCGGGACGGTCCGCATGGACGGGCTGGCCGACCGGACGCCCGACCAGCTTTCCGGCGGGCAACAGCAGCGCGTGGCCTTGGCGCGGGCGCTGGTCATCCGGCCCGACGTCCTCCTGCTCGACGAGCCGCTCTCGAACCTCGACGCCCGCCTCCGGTCGGAGCTGCGCGACGAGATCCGGCGCATCCACGGCGAGACGCGGATCACCACCCTGTACGTCACCCACGACCAGGAAGAAGCGTTGTCCTTGGCCGATCGGATGGCGGTGATGCTCGACGGCCGGGTCGAGCAGACCGGGGAGCCGAGGTCGGTCTACCGGCGACCGGTGAACCGGTTCGTCGCCGATTCCTTGGGCGAGACGAACTGGGTCGAGGGCGAGGTCGAGACATCGACCGAGCAGTCGCTCGTGGTCCGTTCCCGGCTCGGCCGGTTCGGCGTCCTGCCGAAGCCCGGGCTCGTCCCCGGTGCCGCGGTCTGGCTCGGTGCGAGGCCCGCATCGGTCCGGATCGGTCCCGCCACGGCCAACGCCTTCGCTTGCAGGCTCTGCCAGGTGAGCTTCCTCGGCGACACTGAGGCCTTTGTCCTGTCCGCGGCGGACGGCGTCTCCGTCAAGGCGGTCGTCCCGGGCGCGTCCGGCGTGCCGGCCATCGGCACCGACCTGGTGGCGTCCGTGCGTCCGGAGGACCTGCTCGTGCTGCCTCGCTGATCCCCGCCCGGTCGTCCTGGGGCCGGTCCCGGCGGTCGTGGAACCGTGATGTTCTCGTCTGTAAGTTCACATCTGAGAACCACGACGTCCCCTGCCGCCCGCCCGTCGCCGGTATCAGGGCGCGGTTCCTTCCCGCCCGGGCCCGGTCCCGCGGATTTCCGGAAATATCTTTGAGCCGATTCCGGTCCGGGATGTCTCACCCCGCAGAAGCAAGGAGCGTGGAGAAGTTGGCCGCGCACTTGCTCAACAAGGGGCAAGAATCCTCAACACCTCACGTCATGATGACACTTGTGAAGTCTATCCGCAGGGCGAAGTCCTCCTCCGTCCTCCACGGCCGTCGCCGGACCGTCCTTCCTGTCCCGTCCCGCCGGCGGGCAGCCGTACCGGTGGTGCCCGTCGCCGATGCCGGGCCGGTGGCACCCCCCGGACTGAAGCTCGTGGCGGCCGATCCGGCCCCGCCGGTCGCCGTGGCGCGGGAAGGCGGGCAAGGTCTGTCCCGCGACGGCGACATGAACCTGCGGCTGTATCTCCGCGAGATCAGCGAGACCCCGCTGCTAACGCTGCCCGAGGAGACCGCGTTGGCGAAGCGCATCCACAAGGGCGATGCCGCCGCCCGGGAGCATATGATCAAGGCCAACCTCCGGTTGGTCGTGAAGATCGCCAAGGACTACGACGGCATGGGATTGCCGCTCCTCGACATGATCAACGAAGGCAACATGGGCCTGATGCGCGCGGTCGACCGCTTCGACCCGGCCAAGGGCGCCAAGCTCTCCACCTATGCCGCCTGGTGGATCAAGCAATCCATCAAGCGGGCGTTGGCCAACCAGGGAAAGACCATCCGGCTGCCGGTGCATCTCGTGGACCGCGTCGCCAAGATCCGCCGGGTCGGGATGCGGCTCCATGAGGAGCTGGGACGCGAGGCGACCGACGGCGAGATCGCCGACGAGATGGGCATGACGCGCGAGCGGGTCACGGAGCTCATCACCGCCAGCTATCGCCCCGCCTCGCTCGACGCGCCGATCGGCGACGAGGAGGACACCCGGTTCTCCGATATCGTGAAGGACGACAACGTCACCACCGCCTACGAACAGCTCGAGCAGCACACCCGTCACGACATGGTCCTGGAGATGGTCGGCCGGCTCGATGCCCGCGAGGTGACGATCATCCGGGAACGCTTCGGTATCGGCGGCCGGACGGAGAAGACGCTCGAGGAGATCGGCCAGAAATTCGGCGTGACCCGCGAGCGCATCCGGCAATTGGAGGCGGCCGCCCTGCTCAAGCTGAGGAAACTCGTGGAACGGCGCGAAGCCGAGGTCGACCTCGACCTGGTGCCGTTCCTCCAGGCGGCTTGAGCCGAGAACGGACGGGGCCTGGTCCTCCTCTGGTGGGCATCACGCCGGAGGACCAATCCTCGGGGAAGCCGGCGTGATGGATCTTCCGTTCCCTCAGCGGGGCGTCGCTTCGTTGCCGCCTGAGGGTCTGTCCTGGCCTATCGACCCCGCAAGGACGCCGGGTACGACCGCTCCTTCAAGAACGTTGGACCCGGGCCCCCGGACCCGGGAATGTCCCGCCCATGACGACGCTGTTCATCGCCACGGGCAACGCGCACAAGGTCCAAGAGATCCGCGCCCTGCTGGGTAGCGACTATGTCGTGCTCTCCCAACGGGACACCGAGGTGCGTTTGGAGCCGGAGGAGACCGGCTCGACCTTCGCCGAGAACGCCGGGATCAAGGCCGTGACCTGGGCGTCCTATTTGGCGATGGACGAGTGCGGTCTCGGCGCCGACTTCGTGCTGGCCGACGATTCCGGGCTGGAGGTGGATGCCCTCGGCGGCGCCCCTGGCGTGCATTCGGCCCGGTTCGCGGCGCTGGACGACGGTCGCAAGGGCAACTCGCCCGACGCCGAGAACAACGCGAAGCTGATGCGCTTGCTGTCGGTGGTCCCCGAGGGTGGCCGGAACGCGCGCTTCCGCTGCGTGCTCGCCCTCACGCCGGTCACCGCGGGGCTCACCCCGGACGATCTGGCGGACGTGACGCGGTGTTTCGACGGCGCCTGCGAAGGGCGCATCGCGACGGGCGCGGTGGGGCAGGGCGGCTTCGGCTACGATCCGCTGTTCGTGCCGGATGGATATCCGGCGTCGTTCGCGGAGCTCGGCGAGGCGGTGAAGAACCAGCTCAGCCACCGGGCGAAGGCCTTGGCGAAGCTGCGTTCCTATCTCGATTCGCGACCGTCAGGACCTACCCGTTGATGCTGCAGGGCTCCTCGAGGGCCGCCGTCCATGACGGTGTCTGACGGACAGCTTTTTGCCGCTGAAATGGCGGTTGTGCCGTGCGAGCCGCCGGTCCGAAGCTGGCGCGGCATGAGCACGTCCGTCGCCGTCCACATCCATCCGAGCCAGTTCCCTCAGGCGGTGGCGGAGAGTTTCGCCCGGTCGCTGCGCGCGCGGCAGATGCACCATGCCTTCCATTACGGAACGCACAAACAGACGCTGCGCTGGCTCCGCGTGCACGAGGCCTTCTCGCCGGCCCGCCGGGATCCGGGCTGCCAAGCCGCCTACGGTTCTGCTGCGGACGCCGCGGTCGAGGCGATGGCCGGGGCCGAGGCGGTGGATGTCATCGGCTTGGGCTGCGGCGGAGGGCAGAAGGAAGCGGGCTTGCTCCGGGCCTTGTTCACCGCGGATACGGGGCTCCCGGTCCGGTACGTGCCGGCGGATACCGGCGTGGGGCTGGCTTTGGTGTCGCGGGATGCGGCGCTTGCCGCCGGGGTGGCATCCGAGGCGTGCGCGCCGCTCGTGCTGGACCTGGCGACGGCGGAGGATTGGGACGCGGCGGTCGCCGAGGTGTTGCCCGGACGGCGTCGCCGTCTGGTGACCTTCTTCGGCATGTTGCCGAACTTCCTTCCGGGAGAAGTCCTCTCCCGCCTGAGGGGCCTGCTCGCGCCGGGCGACCGGTTGCTCGTGAGCGCGAACCTCGCCCCGGGAGAAGGCTACGAGGCCGGCGTCGCGCGCATCCTGCCGCTCTACGACAACGAACCGACGCGCGAGTGGCTGTTCGGCGTGCTGCTGGACATCGGCGTCGAGCGCGACGACGGCGTCGTGGAGGTCCGGGTGG
>JANNAJ010000267.1:0-2521 GCA_031384285.1 Verrucomicrobiota bacterium | reverse complement strand
ATCCAGATCCAGGTCGCGTCGGTTCTCTCGGATCACCTTCCGGACATCCACCACCACGGTGGTGCCGTCGGTCCGCTGAACCTTCACCTTGCGGAGATCGGCGTACTCGCTGTTCTTGCCCAAGGACAGAATCGCTTCGGCCAGTTTGGTCGGCCGGCCGGCCGGCAGCTCGACTTGGCCGGTAACTTCACCGAAGAACTGCACACGGCCCGGTTGGCCGGCACGTGCATCTGTCGGACCTGGGGAGGCCTCAAGTCGTCCGGTCTCCGCCTTGGCCTTGTCCCTGCCGGCCGGACTCAGCCAATCGCCGGTGATGACGTTGGTGGTGGTCGGTTTGCCGAACTCCTTGAACCGATGGATCACGGTCACTTGGGGATCTTGACCCGGTTGCAGCTCCAACAACTCCGACGTCTTCACCCGCACGTCGTCCCAGTCTTGGTCGGCACGTCCGGGGACGAAGTGATCTACCCAGACGCCGTAAAGTTTGATCTCGGCATCCATCGGCCAAAGCGCGCCCAAAGCTGTTTGCATTTTGCGGAGTGTCACGGCGTCTCCGGCACGGGCCGCGAGCAATGCTTTCAACGCTGCCAGACGAAGGCCGAGATCGTGGTTGAATTCGTAGGCGGAGTCGCCCAAACGGAACACCATTCGGGCGCCTGTCCGGGACTTGGCCTCGCGCAGCGGCTGTTCGAGCGCGGCGAGCGCCCGCGGAAAGTCGCCTTCTTGTGCCAAGCGGAACACGGTGGCGAGGTCTTCCTGATAGGGAATCTTCAACGTGGAATCCGGCCCCTTGAACGCTGCCTTTGCCCGCGCAACCGCAAGCTGCGCGCCTTCGACGTCGATAGACGTGGCCTTGCCGACGCGATGCATGGCATTGGTGATGGCCAGCAGGCTCTCCGCATGGATGAGCCGCGCTTGGATCTCGGCCAGCGGGTGCCCAAACACCGCTGCCTTGGCCACGGCGACGGCCAGCTCTGCGTCGAGAATCTCCGGTCCCTGCGGCGCGACTGCGCCGACATCGGCTTTCCTTTGCAGTTCCGCCAAGCGGTTCTCGGCGAAACTCAGCTCACTCATCGCGAGGTTCTGATTTATGGCGAAGGTGTGATCCTTGGAAGAGAGATCCTGTGGCGTTCCGCCGGTTTCAGCGGCAGCGGCCGGCACCGCCACCGCCTGCGGCTCGATCTCTACGCTCACACCCCAGGTCGGAGTGGTTGGCGGGATGGATTGCGCCGCATCGGCCGCGGGCAGGAACAACCAACGACGGAGCCGTTCGCCGGGACCAGGCTGCGCGCTGGCGATGGAGGTCACCGGTTGCAACACGACCTCGGCCGGAACGGTCAGGCGCAGACTGCTCCGGGGCCGGCCGGTGTCTCCGACCACGGGCTCGGAAAGTTCCCAGACCCCGGCCTCCAAGCCGGCGCGTAGATGCCAGGTCGCCACCAAGAACCCCGGCCCGGCCAGCTCGGGCGTCAACGTGACACCGGCTCCCGGCAGCGCGATCGGGACGCCGTTGCTCCACAGCGTCGCCCGCAACGTGGTGGCCTGACCGCTCGGTGGCGTCACCTCGACCCGCACCTGCAAAGTCCCTTCGGGCATCGGGGCGAACAGCGGAGGCGGGCCGTTGGGGACCGGGGAGGAGATCTCGAAGGCGGTCCCGCCGACGGACGGCATCGAGATGCCGGACCGGCGTCCGTGTCCCACCACGAGCATCAGCGAGAGCAGGTTGAGGACCGTCAGCCCGACGATCAGGCCGCGCTTGCGGAGATGTTCCTTGCGGGTCTGCGGGCGCAGACCGTAGGCAGTCCGCACGTCGGTGCGGGTCAAGAGCCACAAGGCCGCCGCGAACGCGGCGCACTGGACGACCGCGAGCGCGAACGCGGAGCCGGCGCTATCGGGGACGCCCGGGATGCCGAACTGCCAGCCGGCGGGCAGGTTGCCTGCCCTCGCCATGAGATCGACGTGGAAATTGCCGGCGAGCGAGAGCAGCAGCTCGAACGCCGCAGTGCCGACAGCGACCTGCCGCCACGCCGCCGAACGCGAGAGCAGCGCGATGCCCGTGAACAACAGCAGCGAGCCCGAGTGCAATTGGAAGGAGGACGAACCCGCGGTCACCACGGACGGGAAGAGCCCCACCACGCCGAGGGCCAAGAAGAACCAGCCGACGCGCTGGAGACCTGCAGGCAGGGCCGTCGGCGTCGGCACCGGTTCGGCGTCCAGCGCGGCTTGCCGATGTCGGCGGAACCAGAAGAACGCCAGGCTCAGCACCACCGGCAACAAGGCGAAGCCGACCACCAGCCCGATCCCGGCCCAAAGCATACCCAAGGCCGAGGCGACCTGGCCGCCGATGAGCAGCGCCACGACCACGAGCGCTCCGCCGGCCGCCTGGCGCAGGAAGCGGTCCATGCTTCCGGTGACCGCAGGTCCCAGACCGCACGGAGCGAGGAAGTGGTCCCTTCGCCGCCAGACGAGCCAGCCCGCCGTCGCAACAGTGACCGCGATGGCCAGTTTCACCGGGGCCGGC
>JANNAJ010000265.1:0-2214 GCA_031384285.1 Verrucomicrobiota bacterium | reverse complement strand
CCCTGTCGGTACGCATGTTGGGCCAAACTGATCCACCGGGCATCGTCCAACGGCTGGCCGTAGTGCATGAAGCGGCCACCGTTCCAGGTGCCGAAGGCGGTTCGCGTGACTTCCATAGGATGACGAAGCCGAACGTAGCGGCTCGGGGCCCCCACCGGCAACCGTGCAATTGGCCTCCCCAACCCTGGCCGGGACTCCACCGGCTGCTGAATGGCCGCTTGTGGGCTACTTGGACGAGTTCAGGATTGAGCACGCGAGAGGAAGTCCGAAGACTGTCTTCCCAATGGCTGCTTCTGGTCTCGGCAAAGGTTTGGGAAGTCTGCTGGCTGAACCAGCCGGCAAGCCGTTGATCCGTCCGTCGGTCCGTGGAGTCGGTCTCGTGTTGCGGAGCGAGACCATCAAGGACATCCCCTGGGTCGAACGGACGGAGAAGGCCCCTGCGATTCCTGTGGAAATCGCCGCCAAGGTCGTCGGCTCCACCCCGCGGATCGACCGATGGCCCCTGTTCTTCTGGGGCGCGGATGCCGTCCTGATGGCGCTTTCGTTTTGGGTCGCGGTCATCAGCCCGTTGGCTGGAAGCGTCGCCGCGATGGTGGTCTCCGGCGTTCTCACGCTGGTCGGATCCGGCCTCGGATGCGCGGCGCTCTTGCTCCGGCGCGGATGACATCCGCTTCCGGCCCCTCGTCGGATCTGCGGAATGTTCCACGTGGAACAAGGGTTGGCTTGCACGCCCCGTTCGCCGCACGATGTGCCTCGCTCGTCAGCGGGTGAGGTATGTTTGTCTATCCGAAGCGTTACGATGTCATCGTCGTGGGTGCCGGCCATGCCGGAGTCGAAGCCGCGCTCGCAGCGGCACGCATGGGTTGTCAGACCCTTTTGCTGACCATCAACCTCGATACCATCGGCCAGATGTCCTGCAATCCGGCCATCGGCGGATTGGCGAAGGGACATCTCGCCCGCGAAATCGACGCGCTCGGGGGCGAGATGGGGAAGGCGACCGACATGTGCGGTCTCCAGTTCCGGATGCTCAACACCAAGAAGGGTCCAGCGGTCTGGGCACCCCGGGCTCAATGCGACAAGAAGGCCTACCAATTCCGCCTCAAGTGGATCTGCGAACGGCAACCTAACCTCGACTGCAAGCAAGGGCAGATCGTCCGGTTATCCCACCGGGATGGGGAGATCGTCGGGGTCGAAACCACCTTGGAGGTCCAGTTCCTAAGCAAGACCGTCGTGATCACGACCGGGACCTTTCTCCGGGGCCTCATGCACGTCGGCGCCAACCAACAGGCAGGGGGACGGGCAGGCGAAGCAGCGGCGACCGGCCTTTCAGCCTCCCTGATGGAGTTGGGTCTCGAATTGGGCCGTCTCAAGACCGGGACGCCGCCGCGGTTGGTGAAACAGTCAATCGATTTCACCCGGTGCGAACCGCAACCAGGTGATGAGCCGGTCCCTTGGTTCACCTACTGGAAGGACGACTTATGGGACGACCGGATGTTCCACGTGGAACATTCCCGAAATCCGTCCGGCATCTATCCGCCCGGTTCAATCTTGGCCCAAGCGGGAAAGCAGTCGGACTGCTGGCTGACGCACACCACGCCGAAGACGAGGGAGTTGATCCTGGCGAATCTCCACAAATCGCCGATGTATTCCGGCGTCATCGAAGGGGTAGGTCCCCGCTACTGCCCGAGCATCGAGGACAAGTTCGTCCGCTTCGCCGAGAAGGAGCAGCACCAGATTTTCTTGGAACCGGAGGGCATCGCCACCGACGAGATCTACGTCAACGGCTTCTCCACCTGCCTCCCGTTCGAGGTCCAAGTCGAGATGGTCCGGAGCATCGTGGGATGCGAGCAGGCCGAGATCATGCGACCCGCCTACGCGGTCGAATACGATTTCAGCCATCCGACGCAGTTGTATCCCAGCTTGGAGACGAAAGTTTGTCGCGGCCTTTTCTTGGCCGGGCAGATCAACGGGACGTCGGGGTACGAAGAGGCCGGAGCGCAAGGGCTGATCGGCGGCATCAACGCCGCCCGGAAAGCGCAGGGGAGAGAGTCGGTCGTGCTCCGTCGCGACCAAGCCTACATCGGCGTCTTGATCGACGACTTGGTCACCAAAGGCACCCAAGAGCCGTATCGCATGTTCACGTCCCGCGCGGAGTACCGGTTGGTCCTCCGGCAGGACAACGCCGACCTCCGCCTCAGCCAGATCGGGTCCGAT
>JANNAJ010000221.1:0-9177 GCA_031384285.1 Verrucomicrobiota bacterium | reverse complement strand
GGCCGCCGGACGGGCCGGCTGAAAAAGAAAAGCGGGCATCTTGCGATGCCCGCCTAACCCAAACAACCAAACTAAACCCCCTTTGCCGATCCGTCACCGGACCGACGGAGACCGGTCTTCCGGACGTTGCGACCGGGGTGTCCGTTCTCAGGAACCAACGACACGATTGACGCTAATGTTGCACGAACGTTCAAATGATTTCTTTAATGCTGGCCGAGAATCCCGCGATGTCCTGCCTTTGTGTCCCGATGGCCGCTGGACGTAGGCTTCGTCCAAGGTTTTTCAGCGGAAGAAGATGAGCCAGATGATGCCCAGCATCGGCAACATGAACGGCACCGTGAACTTCCCGATGTACCCGAGGAAGGTCGGCGTCTTGGCGCCTTGCTGGTCCGCGATGGCCTTGACCATGAAGTTCGGCCCGTTGCCGATGTAGGTATTCGCTCCGAAGAAGACCGCGCCGACGGAGATGGCGAGGATGAACTTGTTGAAGGCCACGTTCCCGAGCAGGAACGCCACCTCGATCTCCTCGACGCCCGCGGTCTTCGCTGCGAGGCGCTCCGGGTGGTAGCGCTGGAGGGCGGCGAAGGTGTTCCGGACCTCTTCCGCGTGCTCGCCATGCACGAAGGTCGCGAGGTCCGTGCCGCCCGTCTGCACCAGATGCTGCACCTGTTGCACGACGTCGGGGTCCACGAACGCACCGAAGATGGCGCTGAGGAAGCTCAGGTACGTCGGCGCGTTGTCGAGCACGCTGCTGAGGATGCCGCTGCCCCAGTAGAAGAACGCCGGCGTCGGGCTGCCGAGCTCCTTGGCGTTCGCCGCCAACCAGTCGAGCGCCGGCATCATCGTGGCGAAGATACCGATGAACAGGATCGCGACCTCCTGCACCGGATGGAAGTTGAACTGGTTCTCCGCGTGCACGCGCTTCTGGGTCGTGAAGTACGACCCGGCGGCGGCGCCGAGCATCAGCGCTTCCCGGAGGAACGGCGGATCGTTCGCGAACAGCACGGCGCCGAGGATCACCGCCAGGAACAGGACGTTGGGAAGCCCGTCGACGGCGAACCAATCCTCCGGCGCGACATGCGCCGCGCGGACGGGCTTCGGCGCCTTGCGGAAGTTCAGGAGGTCGACCACCAGGAACATCGTGAGCAGCACGCCCAGCCCGACCGCCCACATCGGCCAGCAGTGCTCCGCGACCCACCAGAACGGGATGCCCTTGAGGTAACCGAGGAAGAGCGGCGGATCACCGATCGGCGTGAGGCAGCCGCCGACGTTCGACACGATGAAGATGAAGAAGACCACGTGGTGCGTGGTGAGCCGGTATTTGTTCATCCGGAGCCAGGGCCGGATGAGCAGCATCGACGCGCCGGTCGTGCCCAGCACGTTGGCGAGGACCGCGCCGACGAGGAGGAACCCGGTGTTGAACCACGGCGTCGTCTCGCCCCGCACCTTGATGTGGATGCCCCCGCTCACGACGTAGAGCGATCCGATGAGCGCGATGAAGCTGACGTACTCGTGCGTCGTGTGCAGGACCGGCGTCACCGCCCCGAGCACGAAGAGGTAGTACGCGAGGGTGACCGTCCCGAGGCCGATGGCGACCTTGGGATAGTGCCGTGTCCACCAGTCCGCGAAGAACAGCGGAGCCAATGCGATGGCAAGCAGCAGCACCACGAACGGGGCGATCATCCCGGGGTGCGGAGCTTGGGCGGCCGCGGCGAAGAACATAGTGCCGGAGAGCGTGCCGACCGTCGCTCTCCGGCGGCAAGGTTCGAGTGCGGCGGCCGAGTGCGGCGCGAGCGCGGTGTTCAGGGCCGCGGCGCGCGGAAGTACTTCTCAACGATCCAGGCGGGCTGCCACGAGTCCGGCAGGCGCGCCAGACCGGTCAGTTCGCGGCGGAGCGGCTTCGGATGATCGGCGACGAGCGGTTGCGTGTCGCCGACGCGGGCCTGCCACCCCTTCATGACGTCGAGCAGATGCACGATACGTCCGGCGTTCCCGGGACCGCCGGAGACGTCGACCAGCTCGTCCGGATCGTCCTGGAGGTCGAACAACTGCCGATGGGCGACCTCGGGATAGCAGATGAGCTTCCAGCGGCCTTCGCGCACGGCCCGCATGAGACCGAGGTACGGCAGGAAAACGGAATCACGGACCCGCTCCTTCTCGCCTGACCAGATCGGCCGCAGGTCGGAGCCTTCCAAGCCGGTCGGCAGCGGCACCCCGGCCATCCCGCAGATCGTCGGGAACAGATCGAAAAGATAGGTGAACGCCTCGGTCGATCGCCCGGCGGGGATCCCGGGGCCGGCGATGACCAGCGGACAACGCATGCTGTGCTCGTAGACGTTCTGCTTGCCGAGCAGGCCGTGGCTGCCCAACGCGAGGCCATGGTCGGCAGCGTAGATGACGATCGTGTTCGTGCCGCGCGGGGAAGCCTTCAGCACGGCGAGGATGCGTCCGATCTGCGCGTCGAGATGGCTGACAAGGCCGTAGTACTCGGCCAGCTGCTCGCGGACCATCGCCGGAGGCCGCGGCCACGGCAGCAGCTCCTCGTCGCGGATGACGAGCTGCCCGTTGTCGAACGGATGTTGGGGCAGGTAGTTCTTGGGCAGCGGCGGCAGGTCGGCGTGGTAGCGGGCACGCCAGTCCTCGGGCGGATTCCGCGGGTCGTGCGGCGCGGTGAAAGCGATGTAGGCCAGCGACGGTCTGCCGTCCGGCGGACGCCGCAGGAACTCGATCGCAGCGTCGGCGAACTCCTCGCTCGAGAACCGCGCCGCCGCACGCGCCGGTGTGAAGGTGCCGTCCGGCCGCAGGTCCTGCACCGGGACCTTCGTGTGGTCGGCCATGCCGCCGAGGTGGACGGACCGTCCTTCGCTGAAGCTCCGGACGAAGGACTTCTGCCCGTTGTGCCACTTGCCCGCACCGAAGGTCGTGTAGCCGCGGGACCGGAGGACCTCGGGGAAGGTCGGCGCGTCCGAGATGGCGGGGTCGACGTGGAACCAGGTGCGCCCGCTCATCAGCATCGCGCGGCTCGGGATGCACACCGCACCGTTGTTGCCACCGAAGCAATAGTTGCCGCGGAAGCTGAATCCTTCGGCGACCAACCGGTCGAGGTTCGGCGTGCGGATATGGGCGTTGCCCCACGCGCCGATCGTGTCGGCCCGCTGGTCGTCGGCGAAGAGGAACAGGATGTCCGGCGGTGTCGCGGCCCGGGCGCGCAGGCCGGCGACAACGAGCAGCAGAACGAAGATGGACCGGACGATGCAACGCGAAGCGTGCCCGATCCGCCGCGTGGATGCGTCCGAGGGAGAGGCGGACCAAGACATGTCGCGGCCCGGCCTTCGCGTCCCCAGCGGTCCCCGTCCCGTCGACGAGCAGGTCGGGCCTTGTGATGTCTTCATGAGGTCGCTTGAAGAGGGTCGGATTCAGCGGGGCGGCTTCACGCAGCGGAAACCGAGATGGTTGCTGCCGGTCGAGACCTCTCCACGGCCGCGGGTCCCGACCATGTAGCGCGTGCAGTACTCATCGGTGCAGAGGAACGAGCCACCGCGATGGACCCGCTTCAGCTCCGAGGGCTCGGCCGGGTCCAGCGACGAATCCGGTCCCTGCGGGTTCCGGACGACGACGCCCGACGACGCGCGCTCCGCGTAATGGTCGGCGCGGTACCAATCGCTCACCCATTCCCAGACGTTGCCCGCCATGTCGTGCAGGCCGTAGCCGTTGGCCGGGAACTGCGCGACCGGCGCGATGCCGGCGAAACCGTCCTCCGCCGTGTCCTGTACCGGGAACCTTCCTTGGAACGTGTTGGCCATCGCGCGGCCCGCGGGCCGCAGCGAGTCGCCCCAGGCGTAGAGCTTGCCGGAGAGCCCGCCTCGCGCCGCGAACTCGAACTCGGCCTCGGTCGGCAGGCGTTTCCCGGCCCACTTCGCGTAGGCCACGGCATCCGCGTGGGCCACGTGGACGACCGGGTGGCGCTCGCGGCCTTTGATGTCGCTCCCGGGGCCATCGGGATGGCGCCAATCCGCGCCCGCCTGATACCGCCACCAGCGCAGGTGATCGTCGAGCGGCACGCGCTCGGTCGTCGGCGTGAAGACCACCGAGCCCGCGACGAGGCTCTCAGGCGGCGCGGTCGGGATCTCCGCCTGCGTCGGCACGTGTTCCGCGACCGTGACGTGGCCGGTGGCGCGGACGAACCGCTCGAACCGCTCGTTCGTGACCTCGGTGACGTCCATCCAGAAGCCGTCCACGCGCACGCGATGGACCGGCAGCGCGTCCTTCGTTACGCCGGGCAGCCCGCAGATCGCCTCCGACGAGGCCTCGCTGCCCATCGAAAACTCGCCTCCCGGGATCCAGACCATCCCGTCCGGCGCCGGCGAAGGCGGCGGTGTCTTGTCTTCGATCGTCGGAAGGAACGCGGATCCGGCGACCGCAGCCGTGCCTTGGCCGGATACCTTCGTGGTCGCGGATCCCTCCCGTCGGCTCCAGGCCCAGAGGATTCCGGCGACGACGGCCACCAAGGCGATGATCCACCCGCGGTGAACCGAGCCGCGGCGCGGCGCAGCCGACGAACGCGGGACTGCGGGTTCGGCCTTGGGTCTCATCGGAGCGTGAGGTCCACCGAGATCTCCGTCGCGGCGACAGGACGCGCCGCGCCGCGCCGGATGTCTTCGATGCTGGTGGTCACGTTGACCATGCGAGCAGAAGATCGCCGGCGCGGACGAGCGCAAAACGCGTCCTCCTGCTCACTCCCACCGCGGCTCCTTGCCGAGCAGGTGCCGCACGAAGAAGTCCATCCGGCGGCGGATGCCGTACGGGCTCTCGGCGGCGCCGTGCTCCGCGCCGGTCATCACGAGCAGCTCGAAATCCTTGTCCGCCTTCTCCAGCGCGTCGACGACCTGCATGGTGCTCGCCGGGTCGACGTTGGTGTCCAGCTCGCCGACGATGAGCAGGAGCTTGCCAGTGAGCTTGTGGGCGTCCTCGACGTTCGAGCTGCGCTTGTAGGCGTCGTCCACAGGCCAGCCGAGCCATTGCTCGTTCCACCAGATCTTGTCCATGCGGTTGTCGTGGCAGCCGCAGTCGCTCACCGCGACCTTGTAGAAGTCGCCATGGTCGAGCAGCGCCCTCGTCGAGCTCTGCCCGCCGGCGCTGCCGCCGTAGATGCCGACCCGTGAGAGGTCCATCCACGGACGGGTCGCGGCCGCGGCGTAGATCCACCGCTTGCGGTCCGGGAACCCGGAGTCGGCCAGGTTCTTCCAGCACACGTCTTGGAAGGCCTTGGACCGTTGGCTCGTGCCCATGCCGTCCATCTGCACGACCACGAACCCGAGCTCGGCCAGAGCGTGTTGGCGGTTGAGCCGGCTGAACTCCTTCGGAACGAACGCGCCGTGCGGGCCCGCGTAGATCTCCTCGATGACCGGGTAACGCTTCGCCGGATCGAAGTGCGACGGCTTCACGATGATGCCGTGGATGTCGGTCGTGCCGTCACGGCCCTTGGCGACGAAGCGCTCCGGCACGGTCCAGCCCGCGGCCAGCAAGGCGCCGGCATCCCCGCGTTCGAGCTCGACCACGAGCCGTCCATCGTCCGCGCGCCGCAGCTCGGTGACCGGCGCGAGATCGACGCGCGACCAGGTGTCGACGAACCAACGGCGATCGGGCGAGAACTCGACCTTGTGCGTCCCGTCGCCTTCGGTGAGCACGATGAAGTTGCCGCCATCGAAGTCCACCCGGCAGAGGTGCAGATAGTACGGATCCTGCCCCGGCAGCACCCCGCCGGCCATGAACCAGATCCGGCGCTTCGCCTCGTCCACGTGCTCGACGCGACGGACGACCCAGTCGCCGCGAGTGACCTGGCCCTTCGCCGCGCCGGTCTTCACGTCGTGGAGCCAGAGATGGCACCAGCCGTCGCGCTCCGACATCCAGAGCAGCTCACCGGTCGCGTCGAGCCAGTGCCGCCACGTCTTGCCCGTCCAATCCACGAACGTCTTCGCGACGTCTTCCGCCACCGTCCGCGCGACGCCGGTGCGTGGATCGACGCCGACGAGCCGATAGACCTGGTGACCTCGCTGGTTGTAGGTGAAGTAGAGCTCGTGGCTGTCCGGCGCCCAACGCAGGTCGAGGTCGCCGGATTCGGTGAACGGCTCGGGATACAACGCGTCGTCGACATCGGTCTGCTTGCGGGAGGCGACGTCGAACAGGCGCAGGCGCGGCTTCGGCAGCGTGTCGCCGGGCTTGAGGTACGAGGCCGAGTGCAGTTTCGGTTGGAGCTGGTCCTTGGGCGACGACTCGATGCGGTACACCGTGCGGGTTCCGCCCTTCCGGACACGCACCGCCGCGACGCGCGAAGAATCCGGCGCCCAATCCACGTCGGCGTCGTAGGCGTCGCCTTCCGTGCCGTCCTTGCTGAGCGCTTCCTCGCGGCCGGTCACCACCTCGCGCAGGTGGAGGTTGTGGTCCTTGACGAAGGCGACCCACTTCTTGTCGGGAGAAGCACCTTGAACGGGCTTCTCGGCCGTCGGCCCGACCGGTTTCGGCACCGGCACGGATCCATCGATGACGGCGCGGTCCGGCGCCGTCGTGGCCTCGTAGACGCCCAAGCCGGTGCCGATCCGGTCGGTCACCAACCAGACATGCCCGGCGAACGTGTGCTGGGACCGTTCCTGGCCGGGCCGGATGCGTCCGTAGCTCTGGCGCCCTCCGCGCTCGTCGATCCAGAAGAGCTCCACGTCGTCCTTCGAATGGTTCACAAACGTGAGCGTGGTGTCGTCACCGGTGCGGCGGGAACGGTCCCGGCCCTCGCCGACTGGGCGCGGTGCGAGCGGTGCCGCGACGACGGGCGGGGCGTTGGTGACGGTGCGCGTGCCGGCGACACAATCCACGACGACGAACCCGTCGACGCCCGGGGCGGTCCGGACGCGGTACCAGAAGCTCGTGCCGCCCGGCAGCCATGCGGGAGCGACCTTCGCCCGGAAGACCTTGTCCTCGGTCCGCTGCGCGAAGGTGGTCGCACGGGTGTAGTCGGCCTTGGAGCCTTGGGCGGCCGCGTGGTGGCGGAGCGCGGCGTGGACCGCGAGCATGCAGAACGATCCGCGCAGGAACCGCGTGAGGACGAACTTTCCTTGGGCCATCACGGCGAACCTGCCGCATCCGGGCCGGATCGTCTTGGAGCGGATCGACCCGGCCGGCGCCACCGGAGGCACAAGGTGGCCGAGAGGCCTTCCGGAAGAGCGGTCAGCTCTTCGCGACGGCGGCCTTCAACGCGCGGATCTTGGCGCGGACCTTCTTGAACGACGCGTGCTTCCGGAGCGCCGCGAGGTCGGGATCGCGCTGGAGCCACTTGAAGTCGCGGTAGCCGAGGTCGATCGCCCGATCGATCTCCGTGCACGCGAGTTCGGGCTGCCCGTTGAGCGCGAGGCTGCAGGCGTAGTTGAAGCGGACGTTGGCGTCGTCGGGACGGAGCAGGAGCAGCCGTTCGTCGACCTTCAAGCCGTCCCCGGCGCGACCGCGGTCCGAGTAGTCGTCACCGAGCACCTGCAACGCCTCGACGTAGTCCGGCGCGCGGCGCACGAGCGCTTCGAGGAAATCGATCTCGACATCGAGGTCGCGCTCCTGTCTGCGGCTGAGTTTGCGGTCGTCCTGTTTGGGCATACGGCGACCGCAATCTCGGGAAGGCGGAGGCACCCGTCAAGACGCGCGCCCCTTTCCGGTCCGACGTAGGTGCTAACGCGGCATCGCGCGGACGATGTCGGGGAAGCGGCAGCCTTCGCACAGGGCGCCGGCCGGTCCGCAGAAATCCCGCGAGACCTGCAGCAGGCCCTGCTGGGCCGCGGCGGTCCGCGGCATCCGCCGGGCGACGCCGCCGAAGAGACGTTGGCGCGCGAGCCGGAGCACCGCGTTGTCCTCGCTGGCCGGCCAGGTCTCGTACCCACGCGCGATGATAGCGGGCAGCGCCGGATCGCGTCCGGCCTCGGCCCGGGCGAAGAACCAAGGGAGCACCACGTTGACGGCGATGTCGGTCGTTCGCGCCGCGCCTAGCAGCGGCTGCGGCGCGGCGAGCGCGGACGAACGCAACGTCCAGTGCCGCGACCAGAAACCGTCCGGTTCCGCGACCGGCGCGAGCAACGCCGTCAGCCGTGCCGGTGCGGTCGCCATGTCGGGGCCGGCGGTGAGCCACGCTTCGAGGCGCGGAACCAGGTCGCCGGAAGCGAGCCATCGCGCGCCGAGCGCGAGGCGGCGTTGGGGATGGTTCGCCGGACGGATCCCGGCGAGCCGCCACAGCGACGCGGGCAGGACGAGGTCGCTCCAACGGTCGCGTTCGCGCCACCAGATGTCCCAGAGCGTCCGGACGTGGCCCGCGTCGGCGCCGCGAGGCAGTTGGGCCGGCAGCAATCCGGAGAGCCCGAGCAGACGCGCCTCGATGGTGACCGCTTGGTCGGCGTGGCCGGTCCCGGCGACGAGTTCCGCGAGGCGGCGCATCGGCCAGACGTTGTGCTTGTAGCCGAGCGCGGCGAAGAGCCCTTCCCAGAGAGCGCCGTCCCAGCCGACGTGGCGGGCCCGTGCCGCGAACTCGCCCGCCTTGCGCCGGAGGCGGACGTGCGCAGCTTGCCCGAGCAACCCGGCCAAGGCGTCCGCCGGCACATCGCTCAGCGGGGCGCAGCAGCGTCCGAGGACTTCCGGCGGAAGCGAGCTCGCGGCCTCCTCTTCGAGCCAGGCACCCAACTCGGCGACCGGCGCGTCGAGGAACGGACGGATGGCCAGCACCGGCGGCACGAGCTCGCGCGGGAAGGCTTCCCAGACCACGTGGAGGATGACACCGGCGTAGGCCGGGTTGCCTTCGTGCCGGTGGCCGCGCCAACCGCTGACGGCCAGGTCGATCTCCACGTCGCCCGTCATCGCCGGCCCGGTGCCGATCTGGATGACGGCGCCCTTGAAATCAGGCCCGGGCTCGTGGTTCCAGAATCCCGGATGCAGGACGCGCACCGGTTGTCCGTCGAGTGAACGAAGGTCGCCGCGGCGGATGCGCTGATGACGCCAGATCTGCTGGAGCCAGCGTTCGGGAGGCAGGTCGCCTTCGCGGAGCACCTCCGGAGGACGGGCTTCCGCGCGCCGAAGGGCGTAGAAATCGGGCGGCAACGTTGGCATGGGACGTGGATGGATTTCGGGACGGCCTTGCTATATGTCAAGTGGCGG
>JANNAJ010000202.1:0-3267 GCA_031384285.1 Verrucomicrobiota bacterium | reverse complement strand
TCGCCCTTCTGGATCTTGTACTCGCCGGCGGCGGCCGCGGACCCTGCGTTGGCCGACGCGTTCGCCACGGCGGGCGCCGGGGGCTCGACGACGGGCGGGATGGTGGCGACGGCGCCGAGCGCGGCGGGAGGCGCGGAGGTGGAGGCGCCGAGACCGCCCGGGAGCGCGGCGATGGCGCCGGCGTCGAGCGACGGCAGGTTGGTGTCGCCGGTGATCGGCGACGGGTTGGACAGCGAGTCGGTGAGCGGTTTGGTGTCGTCCTTCTTCACCTCTTTGCTGCAGCCGAGGATCAGGAATCCGCCGAGGACGAAGACGTGCAGGCCGACGATCAAAGCCGCGATCTGCAGGGACGAACGGCTCTTGGCCTGCTGCTCCAGCAGCGAGCCTTGGGGTGCGAGTGGGTTGGGGGTGCTCATGGTGTTGCGATGCCGGGACGCGGCTGGTTTCGAGGAATGGTTGGGAACGGGATGACGTCGTGACGGCCCCTCAAGCCGACACCACGCCAAATCGGGGCCGCGCGGAGCGGGCAGGAAATGCGGCCTCCTCCATCCGAGAAGGCCACAGCCCCGCCGTCGAGGCACGGCGTCGGGCCGTGACCAAGGCGGAACGGGGCTGGAACAACGTGAGATTCGCACTGACCGCCAACGCCGGAACGGCCCGATGACGGACGGCGATCTGCGCCGTCCACGGGTCCGATTAAAGCGCCGCTTGCCACCGGTGCAAGGGGCGAAACGAGCGACACGCCGCGCGCTCTGCGCAGGTCGGGGTCCGCGCGCCTGCCGGTGGGGCATGCGACGGTCCGGGAGATGGAGGCGACGTGGTGCATCAGCGGATCTTCATGGTGCTGAGCGCGACGACAGCGCAGAGCATCCCGACGATGTAGAAGCGCGTCACGATCTTCGATTCCGGCCAGCCTTTCTTGCGGAAATGGTGGTGCAGCGGGGACATCAGGAAGATGCGGCGGCCGACGCCGTGGCGGCGTTTGGTGAACTTGAACCAGCCCACCTGCAACATGACGCTCAGCGCCTCGGCGACGAACACGCCGCCCGCGATGAAGAGCACGAAAGGCTGGTGGATGAGCACCGCCATGATCCCGAGCGCCCCGCCCAGCGCGAGCGACCCGGTGTCGCCCATGAAGACCTCCGCGGGATGGCAGTTGAACCACAAGAAGCCGAGGCATGCGCCGAGCATCGCGGCGCACACGACCGTCAGCTCCGATGCGCCGGACACGTGCGGCACGAGCAGGTACTTCGCGAAGACCACGTTGCCGGCGATGTAGGTCATCACCAGGAAGACGAGCGAGCAGATCAGCGTGAGCCCGATGGCGAGGCCGTCCATGCCGTCGCTCAGGTTCACCGAGTTGCTCGCGCCGACGATGGTGCAGACGGCGAGCAGCACGCCGATGATCGGCATGCCGACGAGGACCGGCGCCTTGAGGAAGGGGACCTGGACCTCGTCGATCAGCGCGCTCGTGGACGGCAGCTTCCAAAGATAGATGGCGATCACCGTGGCGAGGGTGAACTGCGTGTAGAGCTTCACCCGGGATTTCGCGCCGTCCGAGCTCTGCTTCGTGACCTTGAGCCAGTCGTCGTAGAAGCCGAGGCCGGCGAGCACGACCATCGAGAGCGCGGTCAGCAGCACGAGCGGGTTCCACTGCGCCCAGAGCAGGACGGTCAGGTCGAGGACGAGGACGATGAGGATCCCGCCCATCGTCGGCGTCCCGCGTTTCGCGGTGTCCGCCGCCGCCGCGGTCGCGTCGACCCCGCCGTCCTTCACGTCCTTCGGCCGGTAGTCCTGCCGGAACTTGAGCTCGCGCAGCCAGGCGATCATCCGGGGCCCGAGCCACATGGACAGCAGCAGCGCCGTCACGGCCGCGCCCGCGCTGCGGAAGGTGACGTACCGGAACACCGTCCATGGCGCGTACGGCAGGAGTTCTGACAAGCGGTACAACATGGGTCAGGCCGCTTCCTTCCAGGCGGGGCGCAGTTCTAGTTGTCCCCGCAACGCCTCGACCATCCGCTCCAAGCGCGCCGAACGGGAGGCCTTCACCAGCACCGAATCGCCTGCCTGCAGGAAGTGCAGGACGGCCGGGGCCGCCGCTTCCACCGTGGCGAAGGAGGTCGCGCGACCGGATCCGGCGGCGGCCGCGGTGACCGGCGCCATGTCGCCGATGGCGAACACCGCGTCGATCCCGAGCCGCGCCGCCGCCCGTCCGACCTCCGCGTGCGCGTCCTCGGTATGGCGGCCCAGTTCCGCCATGCCACCGAGCACCGCCACACGGCGGCCCGTGCACGGGAGGTCGGCGAGCGTCTGCAATGCGGCCAGCACCGAGTCGGCGTTCGCGTTGTAGGTGTCGTCGAGGATCCTCACGCCGCCGGCGAGGCGGGTCGTGAGGCGTTGTCGCACCGGGGAAAGACCCGCCAGGCCGTCGCGGGCGTCGCTGGGCGACATACCCAGCTCAAAGGCGACCGCCAGTCCTAACTGCGCGTTGGGGACTGAATGACGGCCTGGCAAAGAGATCTCGTGCACGCCGCACCACTCGGGGCGCGGGGCGGTCACGTGGAACGTCGTGCGTTCCCAAGTCATCGAGCGTACCTCGGCGCGCCAGTCGTCCTGCGTGCCGTGCCCGACGGTCACGACCCGCGCCCGCGTCCGGGATGCGATCAGGCGCTGGGACGCGCAGGCTCCGTTGATCACGAGCACGCCGCCGTCCGCGGCGGAGGGCAGCAGCTCCGCGAGCGCGCCCTCCTCGGTGACGACGCCGGCGAGGTCGCCGAAATGCTCCAGATGTTCGCGGCCGATGCTGGTGATGACGCCGATCCGTGGCGCGATCATCCGCACCAGCGGCGCGAGCTCGCCTGGATGGTTCGTGCCCGCCTCGAGCACCGCGGCGCGGTGGCCGGAATCGAGGCGGAACAGCGTGGCGGGAACGCCCACGTCGTTGTTGAAGCTCGCCTCGCTCTTCAGCACCGCGGACCGCATCCCGAGCAGTGCCGCGATGATCTCCTTGGTGGTCGTTTTTCCGTTGGATCCACCGACGCAGACCACCGGGATGTCGAACTGCCGCCGATACGCCGCCGCCATCCGGCCGTAGGCGGCCTTGGTGTCGTCGACGACGACCACCGCGAGCCCGGCGGGGACCTGCTCCAGCCGGTCCGTGGAGACCACCGCGGCGGTCGCGCCGCGCGCGGCGACGTCCGCCAAGAAATCGTGCGCGTCGAACCGGTCGCCTTTCAACGCGACGAACAGGTCTCCGGGGCGCACCTC
>JANNAJ010000199.1:0-7074 GCA_031384285.1 Verrucomicrobiota bacterium | reverse complement strand
TTCCTCGCTGAACCACGGCTGGAATCCGCCGGCGATCCTCCTTTCCCAGACCATCGCCGGGATATCGCCGGAAGCGCCGGGTTGGAGCACCTACCATGTCCTCCCGAAGGAGGCGTTCCTGACCTCGATCCAGTGCGTGGTCCCGACGATCAAGGGCAAGGTCGCCGTGGATCTGAAGAAGACGGCCTCGGAGTATTCGCTGCGCGTCGATTCACCGCAGGGCACCACCGCGATTGTGGGCATCCCCAAGGTCTCGTTCTCGTCCCTGAGGTCCATCCGCGTGAACGGGACCGCGATCTGGTCGGGCAACTTCCGCGGCGGGGTCAAAGGCATCACCTGGAACGGCGAGGACGCCGACCATGTGAAGTTCAACGCGGAGCCGGGGACGTGGACCTTCGTCGGCACCGGCACGCTGACGCTCACCTCGCCGAAGCCGAAGCCGCCGGAGCCATCGGACGATGTCGCGCTCGACAAGCGGTCTTGGCGGGCGACGGCCTCGGCGCCCGACACGACGTTCCTCTTCAGCGGGGACAACATTCCCATCGACATCTCCGCGGCCAACGCCATCGACGGCGACCATTGGAACGGATGGCGGGACATGACCCAGCTCCAGTATCCCGGGCAATGGCTCCGGGTGGACATGGGGCGCGACCAGACCTTCCACCGCATCGATCTCGACAACACCTGGGCGCTCTGGGATTCGCCGGCTCGGTATGCCGTGTCGGTCTCCAAGGACGGCGTGACCTGGGGCGATCCGGTGGCGACGGGTCCGGGCGGACACGGCATCACCCGCATCACGTTTCCGCAGCAAACCGCGCGCTACGTCCGCGTCACGCAGACCGGGACCAGCAGCACTTACCACTGGTCGGTCTATGAGTTGGATGTCTACCGGAGGCCGTGAGCGGGGCGAAGCCGGCCTTGCCACAGCGGTCGGGTGCCGGTCGTTGGGGTTCCATGGCTGAAAGGAGCAGCGGAAGGATTCAGAGCCTGTTTGAAAAGGCTGGCCGGCCTAGTAGGAGAGGCTTCCAGCCTGTCTGCCTGCGGGCTTCCAGCCCGTGGCACCACCTGTCTGGCGTGGGGCTGGAAGCCCCGGAACAGACAGGCCGGAGGCACTGTCCTACTTTTCAGACAGGCTTCACGCGAAGTCGTGGGACGGTCCGGTCCGGAGGTCCGCGTGGTCCAGGCGCTCGACGCTCCGGGCGTGGACGTGGATGGTGCGGTGGCGGCGTTGCACGATCCCTTCGATGACGAGGAACGGTTCGGTGGTGAGCGTGAGCCGTATCGCCTCGAAGAGCGCCGGCGTGATGATGGCGTTGCTGATGCCCGTCTCGTCCTCGAGGCTGACGAAGCACACCCCCTTGGCCGTGCCCGGCCGTTGGCGGCAGATGACCTGTCCGGCGATGCGGATGCGCTGACCGTCGTCCGCCGAGGCGAGGTCGCTCGCCCGCCAAACCTCCGGGAGCCGTGGTCGCAACAAGGCCATCGGATGCGGCCCGGTCGTGAGCCGCAGGCCGCTGTGGTCGGCTTGGAGCCGTTCCAAGGCGTCCATCCGGCGCAGCGGGGCGGGTGGCGGCGCATCGGTGCCGTCCGCACCGAACAACTCGCCCTGCCGCAGCGGCCGTTCGGCTTCCCAGAGCGCCGCCCGCCGGTGGCCGGCGAACGCGTTGAGCGCGCCGATCTCCGCGAGCGTGCGGCGTTCGTCGGCGGTGAACCGGGTCCGCGCGAGGAAGCCGTCCATCGAGGTGAACGGGACGCGCGTCCGTTCCACGAGCATCGACTCCACCGTCTCCCGGCGCAGTCCTTGGACCTGCGTGAAACCGAGCCGCAGCGAGCCGTCGGCCTCGATGGCGCACTCCCATCGTGAGCGGGCGATGCACACCGGGCGCGTGGTCACCCCGTTGCGCTTGGCGTCCTTCACCAGCGTCGCGGGCGTGTAGAAGCCCATCGGCTGGTGGTTCAGCAGCGCGCAGAAGAACTCCGGCGCCCGGTGCGCCTTCAGGTAGGCGCTGGCGTAGGCCAGCAGCGCGAAGCTGATGGCGTGCGATTCCGGGAACCCGTAGAGCGCGAACGAACCGACCGCCTGCGCGATCTTCTCGGCGACCGCCTGCGCCACGCCTTTGCCCTGCATGGCCGCGAGCAGCTTGGCCTTGGCCCGCTGCATCTTCTCGTCCGAGCGGTGGAAGCTCAGCGCCTTCCGCAGTTCCTCCGCCTCGTCGCCGGAGAAGTCGGCCATCACCATCGCCATCTGGAGCATCTGCTCCTGGAACAACGGCACGCCGAGCGTCCGCTCCAGCACCGGGATGATGCGCTCGTCGTAGTAGGTGATGGGTTCTTCGCCGGTCCGCCGCCGCAGATACGGGTGGGCCAAGTCCCCTTGGATGGGGCCGGGCCGGATCAGGGCCACCTCGACCACGAGGTCGTAGAAGCACTTCGGCTGCATCCGCGGCAGCGTCGCCATCTGCGCGCGGCTCTCGACCTGGAACACGCCGATGGTGTCCGCCCGTTGCAGGAGCGCGAAGGTGGCCGGGTCGTCCGTCGGCAGGTCCGCGAGGTCCACGGGCCGCCCACGTTGCTCCGTCAGGGTCACCATCTCCTGCAGGGCCGCCATCATGCCGAGGCCGAGCAGGTCCACCTTGATGATGCCGAGGTCGGCGCAGTCGTCCTTGTCCCATTGGGCGACCACGCGGCCCGGCATCGCCGCGTTCTCCAGCGGCACGAAGCGGTTCAGGCTGCCCTGGCAGATGACCATGCCGCCCGAGTGCTGGCCCAGGTGGCGGGGCAACCGGCCGATCTGCTGGTAGAGCGACACGAACGCCGCCGCGCGCGGATGGGCCGCCGGCAGCCCGGCCTTTTCCATCTGCGCCGCGAGGTCGAGCGTGTGCGGGAAATCGCCGTTGGCGAAGAGTGCGGTGAAGCGTTCCAGCACGTCGGCGGGCAGGTTCAGCACCTTGCCGACCTCCCGCGCCGTGCCCCGGCCGCGATAGGTGTGGACCGCTCCCGTCATCGCCGCGCCATGCGGGCCGTAGCGGCGGTACACCTCTTGGATGACCTGCTCGCGCTGGTCCCCGCTCGGGAGGTCGATGTCGATGTCCGGCCAGCCCTTGCGGCCTTCCGAGAGGAAGCGTTCGAACAGGACGTTGAACTTCACCGGGTCCACGGCGGTGACGCCGAGGCAGAAGCACACGGCGCTGTTCGCGGCGCTTCCCCGGCCCTGCGCGAGGATGCCGTGCTCGCGGCAATAGCGCACGAGGTCGGCGACGATGAGGAAGTAGCCGGCGAACCCGAGCTTGGCGATGAGCGCGAGCTCCTTGCGGAGCAGGACCTCGACCTTCGCCGGGATGGTCCCGTGGTACCGCAGCCTGGCCCCGCGATAGGCCTGGTCCCGCAGCACGCCCTCCATCGTCTCGCCCTCGCCCACCGGGAACCGCGGGAACTCGTAGCCCAGGTCGGTGAGCTCGAAGGTCAACCGTTCGCCGAGCCGGACGCTGTTGGTCACCGCGGCCGGCATGTCGGCGAACAACGCGCGCATCTGCGCCGGTGATTTCAGGTGCCGCTCCGCGTTGACCGCGAGCAGCGAACCGGCGGCGTCCAGGTGCGTGTGGTGCCGCAGGCAGGTGAAGACGTCCACGACCTGCCGCCCGAGCGGTGTCGCCTGCCGCACCCCGTTCGTCGCGAGCAACGGCAACCGGTCGGCCCCGGCCAGCTCCACGAGGCGGCGGTTCCAACGGTCTTCCCCTTCGAGGTGATGGCGCTGGAGCTCGACGAAGAGGTTCCCTCCGCCGAAGGCCCGCGTCAGCCGGCGCACCACTTCTTCCGGTGCCAACGCTTCCGGCGCGAGCAACGAGCGCACCAGCGGGCCGTCCTCGCCGCCGGTGAGCGCCACGAGGCCGGCGCTGAACTCCGCCAGTTCTTCCCAGCGCACGACGCCCTCGCCCTTGGGGGCGCGCAGGTGCGCGCGCGTGAGCAGTTGGCAGAGGTTCTGGTAGCCGGCGCGCGACTCGACCAGCACGGGCAGCACACCGCCTTCCGGCAGCACCAGCTCCGCGCCGACGATCGCGCGCCCGCCCTGTTCTTTCGTCGCCGACCGGAACCGGGGCGCCCCGTACACGCCCATCCGGTCGCAGAGAGCGACCGCGGGCAGGTCGAGCCCCGCCGCCGTCGCCGCCAGCGTGTCGGGCAACGAGGCCCCGCGCAGGAAGCTGAAGGCGCTCCGCGCGTGCAACTCGATGTAATCGGGCGAGGCCATGCGCGTCAGGGATCCGTGCGCGACGCCGGCAGTTTGGCGAAAAATTCGCGCAAACGATCGGCGTCCTGCGTCTGCCAGTTCCGATCGAACGTCGACCTCGGTGTGCTCTGCGCCACGAGCCAGTCCACGAGGTCGGAAGACCGGCCGGTGAAGAACTCCGTCAGCCGCGGGTGGAGCTCCGTTCCGAGGCGCGTCGGTCCGCACGACCGCCAGCGCCACGTCGCGGGCGGCCGGTCGCCGAGCAACCGCGAGGGCATCGCGGGCCAAGGCGACTCGGGATGCGCCGCGGCCCACGTCAGACGGAGCAAGGCGGCATAGACCGGGCGCAAGCGGCGCAGAGGTCCGCTCCGGTGGGCGAGGTCGTCCGCATCGGGACCGATACCGACCGCGAAGGTGTCCGGCTCCGCTTCCCATCCGAGCCACAGTGCCGGGGCGGGCCAGACGCCGGCGGTGTTGAACCGCGGACGCAGGGTGAGCAGCAGTTCCCGTTCGCGTTCCAGGGCGGCGGCTTCGTCGGCGCATTCGTCCCAGTGGATGCGTTCCACCGCGACCAGCAGGCGGCGCAGTTTGCGCGGCAGCCGTTCGGTGTTCGCCGAGCGGTAGCTGCCGAGCCGTCGGCGCAGGTCCTTCGCCTTGCCCACGTACAGCACGCCGTCGCCGTGGCCGCACAGGAGGTAGACGCCCGGCCGCGGCGGCACCGCGCGGAAGAACTCGTGCCCGAGGCGTTCGCCGAGCGGACGCACCGGCGGCAGCAGGAGCAGTTGGCGACCGGCGGTCATCGGATCAATCGAGGACTCCGGTCACGCGCCAGCCGTCCGCTTCCCGGCTCAACCGGCAGACCGTGCCGTTGGCCGTCTCCGCATCCCAATCTTCCCGCGCCCAGGCCGCCGGTTCCCACCACTGGCCGGACGCCCGCCACGGGCCGATGGTGATCTTCAGCTTCCCGACAGCCACCGCGCACCGGAGGGCCGACGGCTTCGCGTCCTCGACATCCACCGCGGCAACAGGTGAAGGCCGCAGGCGTCGCCACGGCACGGGGCGCAGCAGGGCAGGGCGGACGGGTGCGCTGGTCGGCACGTTCTCGAAATCCGGCGGGACGAGCTTGAACGCGTCGCGTTGGTGGCCCGGCTGCCGCTCCGGCGAGCCGACCCGGTCGGAGCCGAGCAACGCCGACAACCGCGCCAGGGTCTCCTGGAGCTGGTGCGGGTCGCGCAGCACCGTCTCGAAGAGGCTGAACTGCCGCTGCGTCGGCTGGCCCGGGTCGAAGGACAGACCCACGCCGACGACGGGAGATGCGGTCCGCACCGTCTCCAGATGCGTGTGCAGCATCCGGAACAGGATGTCCGCCGTCCGCGTCGGTTCCGGCACGCGGAGCACGCGCTCATGGACCTCACCGGATTCGAGCCGCAGGCGCAGTGTGGCCTGTCGCGCGACCAGTCCGAGGGGTTCGAGCCGCAGGCAGAGCTGGTCCACGAAGCGGCGCAGCAGGAACAGCAGCGGTTCCGAAGTCTCGACCGGATCCTCGAAGTCGAACACCTCGTCGAAGCGTTCGCCCGGCCGCACGAGGCGCAACGGACGCGACGAGGTGACGGAAGCGGCCGCGAACAGCCCCAATGCTTCGAGGCCGAGCCGTTCGGCGACGGCGGACTGCCCGAGCGCCAGCAGTTCGCCGACGTCGCGGATGCCCCACTTCGCGAGGATGGTCGCCACATGGGGTGAAGGTTCCAGTGCCGCGACCGGCAGCCCGGCGATGAACCGCGCCGGCTCGGCGACAACTTGCAGGGCGTCCGTCCACCGGGCCGCGTGCCGGGCCAGGTTCGGCGTCGGACCGATGCCGACACGGGCACGGAGATCCAACGCGGCGAGAGCCGTGCGCAGGCGCCCCGCCCACTTCTCCAAGGCCGGGGCATCCGCGTCCGCCAGCGTCGCCAAGCCCCGCAGGTCGAGCGTGAACAAGCCGGGGCCGGTGGCTTCCAGATGCGGCGAGAAGCCGTAGGCGCATTGGAGCGCCGCTTCGTTCGCGGCGGCTTCCCGTTCCGGCGAACGGTGGCGGATGCGGATGGTCCCGCAGCGAGCGAGCGCCTGCGTCGGGGTGAGTCCTTCGCCGACGCCTTGCGCCCGCGCCGAAGCCGTGACGGAGCAGACGCGCGGGGTCATCGACGCCGGGTCCACCAAGGCGACCGGTTGCTCCCATAGTTCCGCCGCGCCGCGCACCGAGGCCTGCAGCCCGAAGTCGGGCAGATGGAGGACGGCGAACATGGTTCAACCCGCGAGAGCGACCCGCTCCTCGCCGAAGCCGCTCGCCTGGCGAAGCAGGGTGAAGCGGAGCCGGCCCAGGACCTCGCCGGGCGGCTGGGACAAAGCATCCGCGCCGAGGCGGCTGGCGACCTGCAACCGCACGGCCGCACCGCTGACGAAGGGCTGGGCCGTCACGACCAGCAGCGTCGTGCGGTGTTGCTCCCGCAGCCGGCTGAACCGGTGCCACACGCTCCCGGAGATGCGCCGCAGCTGGGCCGGCGGGTTCAGCTTCAGGTCGAGCACCACCAGCGGGAAGTTGCGGTCGCGCAACAGCAGGTCGGTGGACTGCAGCGCTTCGTCCGCGTCATGGCAGCGCACCCACAACAGCCGCGCGAGGCCCGAGGGTTCCGCCGCGTCCGCATCGAAGCTGTCCGCGCCGTCCACCAACGCCAAGAAGCGTCCGTCCGCCGCTGCTTGGCGCAGCAGGGCGTGGAGGACCTGGGCGGTGCCGGAACCGGGGCCGTCGCCGACGACTTCCGTCGTCTCCCCCAGCGGCAGGCCACCGCCGAGCAGGGCGTCCAAGGCCGGCA
>JANNAJ010000196.1:0-2311 GCA_031384285.1 Verrucomicrobiota bacterium | reverse complement strand
GTCCGCGCACGAGCCCACGAGCGGGAAAAGGTCGCTGACCATCGCACCGCACCGGCCGTACGGACGGAACTCCCATGGCGACTTGTACAAATTCGCGGTCTTCGCGAATTGGACCCGGGGCTTGGCGAAGGGAAGGGGTTTCCCGGAATCCCGGATAAGGAGCGGCTTGTGGTCGAAGGTGTCCACGTGCGACGGACCGCCGTGCATGAAGAGGAAGATGATCCGCTTGGCTCGTGGCCGGATCCGCGGCGGACGGACCGCCAACGGCCCGGACGACGGCGCTGCCGTCGCACGGTCCATCGACGACAACATCCCGAGCAGCGCGAGGTTGCCGAACCCGGCGCTGCATTGCCGGAGCATCTGCCGTCGCGAGACGGGATGAGGAAGGTCGTGTGGCATGGGGTCAGTCGCGATAAACGAACTCGTTCGCCGCGAACAAGGTCTGGCAGAGGGCCGACCAGGCGACCTTCTCCCGTTGGCCGTCCCCGCGGGCGGCGGTGACGAGGAACCGGAGCGCGCGGTCGGTCTCTTGCCCGGTAGGGGCCCGGTCGAAAGCACGCCGGAAGGCGATGCCGATCCGCGCGGCGTCATCCAGTGATGGTGTCGCGAGGACGGTCTCCGCCAGAGCGCGGGCGCAGTCTTTCACGAGCGGGCTGTTGAGGAAGAACAACGCTTGGTGGGAGACGACCGTCGGGGTCCGCTTCGACATCCCGACGCTCGGATTGGCGAAGTCGAAGATGGTGAATACGTCGTAGACCCGGTCGCGGACGATGGGAAGGTAGACGGACCGGCGCTGTGACCCAGCGGTCGGTTCGTCGCCGGGGACGTAGTCGTTGTTCTTCCAGCCCGTGAGCGAACCGCCGGTCGTGCGGTCGAGCCGGCCGGAGACCGCGAGGAGCGCGTCCCGCACCATCTCCGCTTCGAGCCTCTGGCGCGGGAACCGGCTGAGCAGGCGGTTGTCCGGGTCCGCAGAACCGGCCGGTTGCGGTGCGATCGCCGATTGCCTGTAGGTCTTCGAACCGATGATCAACCGGTGCATCGCCTTCACGCTCCAACCGGACCGGATGAACTCGACGGCAAGCCAATCGAGCAGTTCAGGATGGCTCGGGGTCTCGCCGCGGACGCCGAAATTGTCGGGCGTGCGGACGAGCCCCTCACCGAAGTGCGCCTGCCAGATCCGGTTCACGATGACCCGGGCCGTGAGCGGATTCTGCGGGCTCGTGAGCCAGCCGGCCAGTTCCAGGCGACCACTGCGGTCCGCCGGGATCTTCGGCGAAGCGCCGGTCTCCGCGGCGCGGATGAATCCCCGCGGGACCGGGTCCTTCGCCAGGTTGAGGTGGCTGCCCCGGATGTGGATCGGCAACTCGACAGGTTTGTCCTCGGCGACGGCGAGCGCGAACGCTGCAGGTTCCGGCGCCGCTGCCTTGAGTGCGTCACGCTCGCGTTCTAGCGCGGCGATGGCCTCGCGCGTCGCGGGCGGATAGAGGGACCGGGCGTCCTTGGGCAAGGCGAGGATCCCGTCGGGGGCGGACAACACCTCGCGCGTCTCGGCCTCGGCGACGGCGTCGCGCTGCGCGTCGGTGAGATCATCGAATTCCCATCGGGCGACGACGCCTTCGTCGGGGGCATCGCCGGGGTGCTCGAAATGTTTCTTGATCCGGGTCGTGGCGAGCGCGCGGTCGAAGACTCGGACGCCATCGAGCTCGCCTTTGAAGTGGACGTGGCCGTCCTGGCGCTTCGCGAGCGCGAGCGGTTTCGTGCCCGGGACCCGCGGGCGATCGATCACCAGTTCGCCGGAAGGATCCCCGTCGACGAAGAGCCGTAGTTTGGAGCCGTCGTAGGTGAAGGCGAGGTGATGCCACTGCCCGGGCTTGAGCGCGGGACCGGTGCTCCAGACCGCGAAGACGTTCTCTTTGCCGCCGCCGATGTTGAGGTAGGCGCCGGCACGATCGCGGTCGAGGACCAGAGCGTAGTGGCCCTCGGTCCATTCATCGGCGTTCTTGCCGACCAGCCAACGCCGCGCGTCCCCGCTTTTCGCGAACTCCTTGGCCCGGACCCAGGTCTCGACGGTGAGCTTCGACGGGTCGAGCGCGGCCGATTGCGGAAGTTCGAGATGGTTCGATCCGGTCGCGACGAATCCCGCGCCGACCTTGCCGGGCCCGAGGCGCAATCCCGTCGAGGCCCCGGCGTCGGCATCGACCGGGCCGAGCAATCTCGCGAGGCGGTCCGGCGAGACCGCCGCGGCGCGGAGGGTCCGGCTGGCGGAGTTGGTCGCCGGATCGGCCCCGAGCAAGGAACGGAGGCGTCCGAC
>JANNAJ010000193.1:0-7967 GCA_031384285.1 Verrucomicrobiota bacterium | reverse complement strand
GTCGGACGCGACTGGTATGTGAGCGACATGCAGAGCGCCCATGAAGCCGTGGCCTTCGGCGACCGGTGCTGGAGCAAGGTGCTCATGGGTTGGGAAGAATGGCGTCGGCAAGGCCACACCGCCCACCGCAACTGGTGGCCGGACACCTATGCCGACTACTGCTCGCAGAACGGGATCGTGCCGGACCCGGACGCGCTCGCGTTCTCGACCAGCTATCAGAGCGTCCGCGCCGATTTGAAGGACATCTCGGCCTCGGCCTGAGCCGCGATGACCGAGCGGGCGTGAACGACCGCGTCCGCGCGCGCCTCCCATGGGCAGCATTCACCGACCTCCGGTGCAGGTGGCCGCGCGACTGTGACCGTCCGCACCCTATTGGTATGCATCGTTCCGGCTGGGTCCGTGGCGCTGAGAACTGCCACCTAACCGGCGGCCGCCGGCCCACCTCATCCGCCACACGTCCGGCATGCAAAGGTGGCGACCACCCGATGCCCGCTGGCATCGGATGCTCCGCCGGATTCCGCCTCGACCGATCCGTGCATAGAATGACGGGCGCCGACACAAAGGGCCGAACTTTGGCGTCGGCCCTGGCAGGAAGCCACTCACCCCTGCTTGCCGGCGAGGATCTTCTCCCGCGCGGCCAGGTAGAGCAGCGCGCAGAGGACCGCGAACGGCAACAGCGAGAGAAGGTCGGAACCGGGTCCGGCGAAGAACGGGTTCGCCCGCTCCGCCCACACGGTGAGCGTGTGGTCGGTCTTGCTCAGGGCCGCGGCCATGAAGGCGATCACGATGCCGGCGATGGCACCGCCGGCGATGTAGCCGGACGCCATGAGCACGCCGGGGGATTTGTCGCCTTCCGCGGCGATCTCCTCCTCGGTCAGCCCGCGGGCGACATGCGCGCCGCGCGCCCGGCGGTCCACCAGCCAGCGGAGCATCCCGCCGACGAAGATCGGTAGCGACGTCGAGATCGGCAGGTACACTCCCACCGCGAAGGCGAGCGACCCGATGCCGCACATCTCGAGCGTCACCGCGATCATCACGCCGAAGAGCACGAGCCCCCACGGCAGCTTGCGGTCGAGGATGCCCTTGATGATGTAGCTCACCAGCGTCGCCTTGGGCGCGTCGTACTTGGCCACCTTCGTGCCGTCCGGCAGCTCCTTCACGGTGCCGTTGATGCCGGGATCGACGTACCAGACGGCCTTGCCCGTGGCGTCGACGAGGAACTTCTTGGCCGCGCCGCCCTGCGGATCGGGCTGGTGCCAGACGAAGTAATCTTGCGAATCGTCCGTCGCCTGCGGCCCGGTCACCCGCTCTTTCGCCAGACCCGCGAGCTGGCCGGCCGGCACGCGCACCGTGACGTCCGTCTGCGCGGCGTCGACGTACACGGTGCCGTTCTGGTTCAGCTTGAGCAGCGTCGGCCCGAGCACCAGCGCGGAGGCGAAGGCCCCGACCAGGATGGCGATCTGCTGGTACCGGGGCGTCCCGCCGACGAGGAACCCGGTCTTCAGGTCCTGCGACGTCGTGCCGCCGTTCGAGCAGGCGATGCACACGATCGCCCCGACCGAGAGCGCGGTGACGTAGTAGACGCTGCCCGTCCAGCCGACCGCGAGGAAGGTGAGACAGGTCAGCAACAACGTGGCGATGGTCATCCCGGAGATCGGGTTCGACGAGGAGCCGATCTCGCCGGTGAGACGCGACGAGACCGTGACGAAGAGGAACCCGAGCGACACGATCAACCCGGCGCCGACGAGGTTCATCTTCAGCGGCGTGGCCAGCGTGATCGCGGTGACCAGCAGCACGACGCCGATGAGCACGAACTTCATCGGCAGGTCGCGCTCCGTGCGGGGCACCGAGGCGGACGTCATCTGGCGGATCCGCTCCGCCGTCCCGGCTGGCGGGGCCGGTTGGTCGTGGCCGATCCCGGTGATGTCGGAAAGGCCGGCCTTGAGCCCGTGCCAGATGGTCGGCAGGGCGCGCGCGAGGCTGATGAGCCCGCCGGCCGCGACGGCGCCGGCACCGATGTAGAGCACGTAGGCCGACCGGACCTGGTTGGGTCCCATCTCGCGGATGAGGGTGGTCGCCGGTGCGAGCGGCTCGTTGAGCTGGTCCCCGAAGAACTTGATCATCGGGATGAGCAGCAGGTAGCTCAGCACGCCGCCGGCGGCCATCACGCCGCCGATGCGCGGGCCGATGATGTAGCCGACGCCGAGCATCTCCGGCGAGATCTCGCACGAGATGGAGCCGGCCTTCAGCGGCGCCCCGAAGACCTTCTCGGGGACCTCTTTCCAGAGCTTCCCGGCGACCTGCGCGGTTTTGTAGAGCAGCCCGAGGCCGAAGCCCGCGAAGATCGTCTTCGCGTTGATGCCGGCGATGCTCTTCGCGTCGTGGTAGAACGGGTCGGCCGCCGCGCGGGATTCCGCGTTGGCGCCGGCCTTGAGCACCTCGGCGCAGGCCGTGCCTTCGGGATACTTCAGCTCACCGTGCTGCTGCACGATCAGCGCGCGCCGGAGCGGGATCATCATCAAGATGCCCAGCAATCCGCCCAGCACCGCCACCAGCAGCACGCGGGAGATCTCCAGGTCGAAGCCGAGGATCAGGATCGCCGGCATCGTCACGCCCACGCCGAAGGCGATGGATTCGCCCGCGGACCCGGCGGTCGCCGCCAGATTGTGCTCCAAGATGGTGGCGTCGCGTCCGCCGAACTTCGCCCACAACCGGAACAAGGTGATTGAGATCACCGCGACCGGGATGCCCGCGCTCACGGTGAGACCGACCTTCAACGTCAGGTAGAGCGACGACATGCCGAAGATCATCCCGAGCAACGTCCCGACCACGATGGATCGGACGCTCAGCTCCCGGAGATGCGACGCGGCGGGGATGTACGGTCGGAACGCGGGCTTGGTCTCGGCTGGCATCGTGCCGCGAGGCTGGACCAAGAACGCCGGCGACGCAACGCACCGCATCGCACGGGCTCAGGACTTGAGCAGCGCTTGGGATCCGCCCAGATTCCGGCCGCGACCGATGACTCCATCTCCTTCGTCCACCTCCCCCGCCCCGGCGCAACCGCGATGGCGCGTCCTCATCCTTCCAGGCGGGACCGAGATCGGCTTGGAACTCCGCCAAGCGCTGGCGTGGAACAAGGACGTGGAGCTGTTCTCCGGTGGCGCGGCCGTCTCCAACCACGCGCCCTACGTGTTCGCCCGGCACCTCGTCGTGCCGTCGGTCCACGAGGAAGGCTGGGTCGGGGCTCTCGCAAAGGTGGTCGATGAGAACCGCATCACCCACATCTTCCCGGCGCACGACGACGTGATCGTCGCCCTTGCCGAGAACGCCGGACGGATCCCCGCGAAGATCGTCACGTCTCCGCTCGAGACCTGCCGCCTGACGCGATCCAAATCGGCCACACTTCGGCTGCTCGCCGGCGCGGTGCCGGTGCCGCGGCTCTACACGTCGCCGGACGACGTCGCCGAGTTCCCGGTCTTCGTGAAGCCCGATCGCGGCCAAGGCTCCTACAACGCTGCGCGCGCCGACGACGTCGGCCGTCTCCGCGCGCTGCTGGCGGAGGACCCGACGCGCATCATCGTCGAGCACCTGCCCGGCGCCGAGCACACGGTGGATTGCTTCTCCGACCGGGACCGGGGCCTCCTGTACGCCAGCGGCCGGCAGCGGAGACGCGTGCGCAACGGCATCGCCGTCGATTCGGTGCTCGTCCAGGACCCGCGCTTCGAGGACTACGCCCGCCGGATCGCGTCGCGCCTGCCGCTCCACGGCGCGTGGTTCTTCCAGGTCAAGGCCGACCGCGACGGCGAGCTAAAGCTGCTCGAGGTGGCGCCGCGGGTCGGCGGCACTTCCGGGCTCAGCCGCGCCAACGGCGTGAACCTGCCCCTGCTCAGCCTCTACGAGGCCGACCGTCTCCCGACGACCGTCGCCCCGGTGCCCGGCGTCACCGGCATCGACCGCGCGCTCGTCAGCCGGTTCCGCCACGGCTTCGCTTATCGCACGGTCTACATCGACCTCGACGACACGTTGATAGTCCGCGGGCAGGTGAACCCCGAGCTGATGAAGCTGCTCTACCAATGCCTGAACCGCGGCGTCCGGATCGTGCTGATCACGCGCCACGCCGCAGATCTCCCCGCGACGCTCCGCCGACACCGGCTCGACGGCTTGTTCGACCAGGTCGTCCACCTCAAGGCCGACGGTTCCAAGGCGGACCATGTCACCGATCGTCCGGCGGTCTTCATCGATGACAGCTTCCGCGAACGACAAGACGTCGCGCTGCGGACCGGCGTCCCCGCGCTCGACCCTTCGATGGCCGAGATGCTGTGCGACGACCGCGTCTGATCGCGTCCGACGTAGCCCCGACCAAGCGCTGCGCGGACGACCGGCCGGGAACATCGGCACATCCGTCGGCGCACCGGCATTCACGGAAGCTGGCACTCCGCGGTCTCTTTGAGAGAGTCCGCGCATGAGCTGGTTCTACCGCAACGTCGCCCGCCCGGTCCTCTTCGCGCAGGATTCCGAGGCGGTGCACAACCGCACCCTCGCCGGGCTCGCCGCCGTGAGCCGGAGCGCGCCGATGTGCCGTCTGGTCGAGGCCGTGTGCGGCGTGCCGGAGCTGCCGGTCGAGGCTTTCGGCCTGCGCTTCCCCAATCCCGTCGGCCTCGCGGCGGGCATGGACAAACAGGCGGCGGCGGTGCCGATGTGGAAGGCCTTCGGTTTCGGCTTCAGCGAGCTCGGCGGCGTGACCTGGCATCCCCAGACCGGCAATCCGAAGCCGCGGATGTTCCGCGCCGTGGCCGACGAGGCGCTGGTCAACCGCATGGGCTTCAACAACGGGGGCGCGACCGCGCTCGCCCGGCGCCTCGCCCGATGGCGCGCCGACGGTCTTTGGCCGGCGCATCCGGTCGGGATCAACCTCGGCAAATCGAAGATCACCCCCATCGAGCAGGCGACGAAGGACTACGCGGATTCCTTCCGCGCGCTGCGAGGTCTGGCCGATTTCTTTGTCGTCAACGTCAGCTCGCCGAACACGCCGAACCTCCGCCAACTGCAGGACAAGGCCGCGCTCGACGAGATCCTCGCCGCGCTCCAGGCGATCAACCACTCGGGACCCGTCCCGCCGCGGCCCGTCCTCGTGAAGGTCGCGCCCGACCTCAGCTTCGAGGCGCTCGACGAGATCGTCGCTCTCGCCGGACCGCGCGACCTCGCGGGCATCGTCGCCACCAACACGACCATCGCCCGGCCCCCGACCTCCGATGCCGCCGGTGCACGGACCTACGGCGAGATGGGCGGTCTCAGCGGACGTCCCCTTCGAGCCCGCAGCACCGAGGTCATCCGGCATCTCCACCGGCAGACGAACGGCCGCCTTCCCATCATCGGCGTCGGCGGGATCTTCAACGCGGAAGACGCCTGGGAGAAGGTCACCGCCGGCGCCTCGTTGGTGCAGATCTACTCGGGCCTCGTGTTCGAAGGCCCGGGGATCGTGCGCGAGGTCGTCGAAGGCTTGCGCGACCGGCTGGCCGGCGGGCGCTGGTCCGATGCCGTCGGCAGCGCGGCAGGCTCGCGCTGACGAGGACATCGATGACGCCGGTAGGGCGCGGGGCCCTCACCCGTGAAGTGTGATACGGGTCGATCGTCCACGCCGATTTATCCGATCCGCCAAATGCCGATATCGCCGATATCGCACGGACGCGATACGGTCGAGACCATGTTCCAGCACGTATCCGATGCCGAAGCGACTCCGTGGCGACCCGGCCCCTATCCGGGTGTCGAGTTGAAGTTGCTCCACCGCGATGAAGCCACCGGCGGCGTGACCGTGCTCCGGAAATTCGCCGCGAACACGACCGTTCCGGCACACATCCATCCGCTCGCCGATGAGACGGCCTACGTGCTCAGCGGCAGTTGGGAAGAGAGCGGTGTGACCTACGGTCCCGGCACCTGCTTCTTCGCACCGAAAGGTGAGCGTCACGGCCCGCACGTCGCCCTCACCGAGGTCATCAGCCTCACCCTGTTCAGCGGTCCGCTCACGGTCGCGTGACCGCGAGGACTGCGCGGAGCACCGCGCCGAACCGTGGGACCGGTGAAGGTCGGAGACCCTATCCCGCCGGCTGGAGCGCCAACGCCTCGACGAGATGACGCAGCTCGGCCTCGACATCGTCGCCGGCCGGGACCGTCTGGGCGACCTCCGCGCGGACCACTTCCCGGAAGCGCTTGCGCAGCCGATGTACCGCGACCTTCACCGCGCCCTCGTTGACTCCGAGCCGGACGGCGGCATCCGACTGCGAGCCGGGGATGTCGCCGAACGACAGCCACGCCTTCAGCACGGCGAACTGCTCGGAGGTGCCCGCTGTCGCCGCTTCTTCCGCCAGCACCGCCAAGGCGCGCTCGACGATCGCCACCGCCCATTCCCGGTCGAACACCTGTTCGAGGCACGGCGCTCCCGCGGCGATCAGCAGCTCCGTCCCGGTGTCGGTCCCGGTCGTCAGAGGCTGATGCTCGGCATCCCCGCCACGCTTCTCCCGCGCCGCGCGGACGCGCCGGTTCGCCGCGAAGTGCTTCAACGCGCCGAGCAGGTAGGAACGGAACCGCCCGCGCGCCGGATCGACACCGGCCAATTCGTCACGCGCCAGCAGGCGGGCAAAGAAATCATGAGCCACTTCGCGCGGTTCCTCGTCGCCGCATCCGGTGTGCGTGAGGAAGGCGACGACCGGTCCGTAGTACGACGAACACAGCTCGCTCAAGGCCGTGCGCGACGCATCGGAACCGCCGCGGGCGGCGAGGACCCGCGTCCAACGGGTCGTGACAAACGTGGAGGAGGCGGTGGTTCCCATGGGGGTCAGCGGCTAGGTTCCGGGACCCGTTGCAGGGTCGGCGACGACGGCGGCGCGGGTTGCCCGGTCATGTAGAACAACAAGGCGGCCCCTCCGGCTGCCATCACGATGAGCAACCCGAGCGAGACCAGCAGAAGACCCCGTCGTCCGATGAGCCATAGGCCGGGAAGTCCGAACAGGGCGAAGCTGAGGAAGGCGACGACCATCACAAGGGCATTGTTGGGACCAACCGCTCGTAGAGGTTTCATCGGCCTGTCGATGAGCAGGAGGTCGGCTCCGATCTTGTCCGTGCGGAGCGTTTGGAACGCCTCCTCGGCCCGTCGCAACGCGCCTTCAGGCGTGGTGTCGGTCGCTCTCAGCTCGAAAAGGCGGGTGAGCCGGATCGGGACCAATCGCAGCGCAGGATCCCGTCCCAGCGGGGTTCGTTCCCACAACGCCGGAAGCCCAAGCCAGGCCTGGGTGTCGTCGATCTGGAAACGCGATGTCGCTAGGTAGGTCGGCAGGGCGGTCGCGAGATATGCGACCGCCGTCGCCGGACACAGGCAGCCAAGGACCAAGAGCACGACGCCGGCATCGCGGCGCCAGCCGCCCGTCCCCGATCGCGGTCGGGCGAATGCCAACGCAGCGGATCCACCGACCAAGCTCCCGATGCTGAGCATCCCGATCGCGAAGGTGAAAAATGCTTCGGCCGGGGTGGGACTCCAACCGCTCCCGGTCGAGATCTCCCGCGAGACCTCGGTGCCGAGCCAGACACCCGCGCCTCCGGTCAGAAGGCCGAGCGACAACAAGGCCACACCGAGCCATCGCACCCACGGAGACGACCTCTCCTGGGTCCCACGTGGTGGACGGGAGCGGACGGATAGCCACAACCCCGCCAAGGCCAGAGGCAGCACCGGCAGGAGTTCGACCCTGCCTGTCCGACGAGGCTTCCCCTGGGCCATCGCCCGTTCCATCGCTTGACCGCGCAGGATCAGCGCATCCCGCTCCTTTCCGAGCCGGTCTCTCTCCTCGCCGTCCTTGATCCGTTCCGCCTCGGTCCTCGCACCGACCGAACGGACGTCGACTTCGTGCAATTGTTTCCGGACCGCTGCCTCTTGCACTTGGACCACCCGCATCCGGTCGACCGCTTCCGCCGCCTCG
>JANNAJ010000131.1:0-7147 GCA_031384285.1 Verrucomicrobiota bacterium | reverse complement strand
CTTACGCCGCGCTGACCAAGTTCGTCGGCGCGAAGGACAATCTGGACTGAGCGATGATTGTTAAGCGCAAAGCACTGAGTTTCTGGGAGCGCCTCTACCTGCCGGCGCTGGCTGGCGGCTTCAAGGTCACCGCGAAGCATTTCGTGAACACGCTCTTTCGTGGGAACACGGCGGCGAAGGAAACCGGCGGCGGCTTTTATCCCGAGACGCCGTGGGTCGTGGCCGAAGGCTATCGCGGTGCGCCTTATCTTGTGAAAGATCAGGACGGCAACACCAAGTGTGTTTCCTGCCAGCTCTGCGAATTCGTCTGTCCGCCGAAAGCCATCCGCATCAAGCCGCCCGGGCCGGCGGGCGAGATCGCCGACCGCCCGAACGCGGAGAAGATGCCGGAGGAGTTCGAGATCAACATGCTCCGGTGCATCTTCTGCGGCCTCTGCCAGGAGGTCTGCCCCGAAGAAGCCATATTCCTCCAGAAGGACTATTCCCTCACCGGCACGAGCCGCGAGGAGATGATCTACGACAAGGAGAAGCTCCTGAAGCTCGGCGGGACCCACGCCGGCATCCAGAAGTGGAAGCACAAGCTCGACGAGGCCGCGGAACAGGAAGTGTTCCCCGTCGAAACGAGATAAGACGCCGCCATGCCCCAGCTCACCGACCTGCTGTTCTACGCCTTCGCCGGCCTCACGTTGCTGTGCGGCTTCTTGTGCGTCGCGAACCCGCTCAGCCGGAACCCGGTCACCAGCGCGATGTTCCTCGTGCTGACCATCGTCTCGATGGCCGGGCTCTTCGTCCTGCTGCACGCCTTCTTCCTCGCCGCCGTCCAGGTGCTCGTCTACGCGGGCGCCGTGATGGTGCTGTTCCTCTTCGTCATCATGTTGCTCGACCTCAAGGAGGAAGAGCGCCGGAAGCTCCGAAAGGTGACCGTCGGCCTCGGGACCGTCGCGGTGGCGGCCATCGCCGGCATCTTGGCCAAGGCGGTCTCCGGCGCGGTGCCGTTCGGCGGCGACAAGCTGGTCGAGGGCGGCACCAAGCAGCTCGGCAGGATCCTCTTCACGCAGTACCTGCTGCCGTTCGAGGTCCTTTCCATCCTGCTCTTGGTCGCGATGGTCGGTGTGATCCTGCTCAGCAAGAAGGACCTGAAATGAACGCCGGTCTCCACCACTACCTCGCCGTCAGCGTGCTCCTGTTCAGCCTCGGGTTGTTCGGCGTGCTGGCGCGGCGCAACCTCATCGTGATCTACATGGGCCTCGAGCTCATGCTGAACGCGGCGAACCTCGCGCTGGTCGCCTTCTCCCGTTTCAACGCGAACCTCGACGGACAGGTGATGGTGTTCTTCATCATCACCGTCGCCGCCGCCGAGGTCTCCGTCGGCCTCGCCCTCATCGTCGCGCTCTACCGCAAACGGCAGACCGCCCACGTCGAGGACCTCACCAGCCTGAAGTATTGATCCGATGAACAGCGAAGACGCCACGATGCGGAGCAGGACGACGGACGGGGTGGGCGACATCTTGGCCGCCCGCCTTCTCCGCCCATCGCGCTTTCGCGCCTTCGCTGTCCCATCCCTTTCCTGAAATGGACGCCCACGCCGCCCACTCTGCCGTCACCGCCGCCGCACCGGCTTTCAGTTCCCGGCCCGAGGACCTCGCCTGGTTCATCTTGATGTTGCCGCTCATCGCGGCCATCGGGGTGGCTGTGGGCGTGCGGAAGGACAACCTCCTGTCCGCGGCGTTCTCCATCGCCGCCGTATCGGTATCGTTCCTTCTCAGCGTCGCTCTGTTCCTCACGTTCGGGCTCGGCGGCCACGCGGCCGTCACGACCCCGTTCTCATGGATCCACGTGGGCGACCTCGACGTGGACATCGGGCTCGTCGTGGACCGGCTCTCGCTCCTCATGCTCTTGGTCGTCACCGGGGTCTCGACCGCGGTGCAGGTCTACAGCACCAGCTACATGCGCGGCGACCGCAGCTTCGGCCGCTTCTTCGCGAGCATCAGCCTCTTCACCTTCTCGATGCTCGGCATCGTGCTGGCGGACAACCTGGTGATGATGTTCGTGTTCTGGGAACTGGTCGGCGTGTCGAGCTACCTGCTCATCGGGTTCTGGCACGAGAAGGCGTCCGCGGCCGACGCGGCAAAGAAGGCGTTCCTCACCAACCGCCTCGGCGATTTCGGTTTCCTCCTCGGCATCCTCATCGTGTGGGCCGCTGTCGGTTCGGTCAGCTTCGCCGGTCTGTCGTCGAAGCTCGGCGCCGATCCGGGGCTGCTCGGCTCGATGTCCTCGGTCGCCGGTCTGCTGATCTTTTGCGGTGCGATGGGCAAGAGCGCGCAGTTCCCGTTGCACGTGTGGTTGCCCGACGCGATGGAAGGCCCGACGCCGGTGTCGGCGCTGATCCATGCCGCGACCATGGTCGCGGCCGGTGTCTACATGCTTTGCCGGACGTTCTTCCTCTACCAGGTCCCGGCCGCGTGGCCCGCGCCGCTGGGGTTCCTCGGGACCCTCTCGGCGCTCGACATCATCGCGGTCATCGGCGGTTTCACCGCGGTCCTGGCGGCGCTGATGGCGATCCAACAGAACGACATCAAACGCATCCTCGCCTACTCCACGCTCTCGCAGCTGGGCTACATGGTGATGGCCGTCGGTTGCGGCGGGCCGGACGCGGCGATGTTCCATCTCACGACGCACGCGGGGTTCAAGGCGCTGCTTTTCCTCGGGGCCGGTTCGGTCATCCACGCCTGCCATCACGAGCAGGACATCTGGAAGATGGGCGGGCTTTGGGAGAAGCTGCCGGTCACCTTCCGTACCTTCGCCATCGGCACCGCCGCGCTGGCGGGCGTGCCGATCCTGACGAGCGGCTTCTACTCCAAGGACGCCATCTTCGTGGCCGCGCTCAACGGAGGGCACCCGGTGCTCTTCACGCTCGCGGTGGTGGTCGCGGCGATGACGACGTTCTACATGCTGCGCCTGGTGATCATCGCCTTCTTCGGCCCGCCGCGCTCCGACGCCGCGAGCCACGCCCATGAATCTCCCTTCGCGATGACGTGGCCGTTGATCGTGCTCGCCGTCCCGAGCATCGCCATCGCTTGGCTGCCGCTCGGTGATTTCCTGAGCGGCCATTTCGACCCACATTTCCACGCCCACGAAGGCGGCGGCATCTTCGGCCCGTTCAACCACGCGCCGCTCGCGGCCACGTTCGGGTTTGGCGCGCTGCTCTTCGGTGCCACCGCGGCGTTCGGCCTCTACTGGGGCGCGCCGAAGGACCCGTTGCCCGGCATGCTCGGAGCGCTGGCCCGGGCGATGAAGGACCGCTTCTACTTCGACGAGATCTACGAGGCGCTGTTCGTGCCCGTCCACGACCTCGCCGGGCAGCTGGCGAACTGGGTCGATCGCTGGATCTTCAGCGGCCTCATCGTGCGCGGCGCGCACGGCACCACCGAGTTGGTCGGCCGCGGCCTGCGGTTGGCGCAGACCGGCAACATCCAGACCTACACCTTCATGTTCACCGCCGGCGTCGCGCTGGTCGTGTGGCTGGCGATGAAGTAAGCGCCCACCCCGTCCATGTCCCTCACCTCCCTTCTCCTCACCCCGTTCGTCGGCGCGCTGCTGGTGCTGCTGGTCCCCGGCAATTACCGGGTCGTCGTCCGCCTCGTCGCGCTGCTGACGACCGCCGTCACCGCGATCAAGGCCATCGCGCTGTTCGCCGCCTTCCAGCCGGGCATCGCCGACATCCAGTTCGAGGAACAGGCGGCGTGGATCCCGGCGGCGGGTCTGAGTTACCATCTTGGAGTGGACGGCCTGAACATCGGTCTCGTCCTGATGGCGTCGCTGGTCGCCTTCGCCGCGACCTGCGTCTCCTGGGACATCGAGCGCCAGCCCAAGCTGTTCTACCTGCTGCTGCTGACCATCACCGGCGGCGCCATCGGCGCGTTCCTCTCCCTCGACCTGTTCTTCCTCTACTTCTTCAACGAGCTCGCGCTCGTCCCGACCTTCCTGATGATGGGCATCTGGGGCCGCGGTGAGCAGAAGAACTACGCCACCTTCCAGATCACGCTGTACCTGACGCTCGGAGCGTTGGTGGCGTTGACCGGCTTGATCGCGCTCTACGGCATGTCCGGCGCGAACACGCTCGACATCGTCGTGCTCAAGGCCTGGCTCGCCGAGAAACCGCTCGCTGCTCAGGCCCAGGCGTTGATCTTCCCGCTGCTGCTCTTCGGGTTCGGCACGCTCGTCGGGCTCTGGCCGTTCCATTCCTGGGCCGCGTCGGGTTACGCCGCCGCTCCGACCGCGACCGCGATGATGCACGCCGGCGTGCTCAAGAAGGTTGGTCTCTACGCGCTCATCCGCGTCGCGTTGCCGCTCATGCCGGACGGCGTCGCGCGCTGGATGCCGGTGGTCGCCGTGCTCTGCCTCGGCAACATCCTCTACTGCGGCTTCGTGGCGATGCGCCAACGCGACCTGGCGTTGCTGCTCGGCAACTCCAGCCTCGCGCACATGGGCTTCTGCTTCCTCGGTCTCGCGAGCGTGAGCGTCATCGGCGTTACCGGCGTGGTCGTCGTGATGGTCGCGCACGGCTTGCTGGCCGCGCTCAGCTTCGGGTTGTTGGGCCATTTCGTCCGCGCCACCGGCACCAGCGACCTCGACAAGCTCGGCGGTCTGCTTCGTCCGATGCCGTTCATCGGCGCCGCGACGGTGATGGCGCTGATGGCCGGCTGCGGATTGCCCGGTTTCGCGAACTTCCCCGGCGAGGTCACGGTGATGTTCGGCGCCTGGAAGACGTTGCCGTGGTTCGTCGTCGCCGCGGCCTGGGGCGGCCTGATCATCGGCGGCGTCTACATGCTCCGCGCGATCCGCGATCTTCTCCACGGTCCGGTCCGGCCCGAGTTCGCCAAGGCGGCCGACGCCGGCAACCTGTGGCGCCAACTTCCCTTCGCGGTCCTGATCGGGGCGCTGCTCTGGTTCGGCATCGCCCCCGGATCGCTCGTCGAGCGCATCAAGCCCGCCGTCGCCGAGGTGGTGAAGTCCGCTTCCGCGAAGTCCCCCGCGGCGACCACGCCCACCGCCCATGCGCCGACCGCCACGGCGTCGAACTCCGCCCATTGAACCTGCTTTCCGCCCCGCGATGAACTACTCGCTGCTGACCTTGGAGATACTGGCCACCCTGCTCGGTTTGGGCGTCCTGCTCGCCGACCTGTGGCTGCCGTCTTCCGCGCGCAAACTGCTCGGCTACGCCGCGGCGACCGGCACGGGCATCCTGCTCACCTACGCCATCGGATCCGGTGCGCCTCCGGACGGCACCGCGTTCGGCGGCATGTTCGTCGTGGACGCGATGTCGAACTACTTCAAGGGCTTCTTCCTCCTGTCCGCGATGGTCGTGCTGCTGCTGACCATCGATTCTTCGGAGACGCTCGTGGGCTACGCCGAATATTGCGCCCTCGTCCTGTTCGCGACGGTCGGGATGCTCTTCGCCGCTTCGGCCAACGACTTGGTGCTGATGTTCGTCGCCCTGGAACTGGTCACGGTGACGTTCTACATCCTCGTGAGCTTCTCGCGCGGCAAGCTCGCTTCGCTCGAGGCCGGCGTGAAGTACCTCATCCTCGGCGCCCTTGCCTCCGGCTTCATGGTGTTCGGCATCGCCTTCATCTTCGGATCCGCGAACACCACCAACCTGTATGAGATCGCCGCCAAGCAAGGCGAGCTGGCGAAGTCGCCGGTCTTCCTCATCGGATTGCTGCTCACCGTCGTGGGCCTTGGTTTCAAGATCGCCGCGTTCCCATTCCAGATGTGGGCACCGGATGTCTACCAAGGCGCCCCGGCCACCACGACCGCCTTCCTTGCGACCGGCTCGAAGGCCGCCGGTTTCGCCCTGCTGCTCCGCATCGCCTTCGGCGCCGTGCCTGAGATCACCGCGCACTGGAGCCGCCTCCTGCTCGGATTGGGCATCGTGACCATCCTCTACGGCAGCCTTTGCGCCATCCCGCAGCGCAGCGTGAAGCGCCTCATGGGCTACAGCTCCATCGCCAACGCCGGCTATCTGCTGCTCGGCGTGGCCTCGGCCGGACTACTCGGCGGTTCCGCGGTGCTCACCTATCTCGGCGGCTACATCTTCACGGTGCTCGCCGCCTTCGCGGTCATCACCGTCGTGGCGGCCAGGACGGATAGCGACGACATCAGCTCCTTCGCCGCGTTGGGCCAACGCTCGCCCCTGCTCGCCACCGGCTTGACCGTCGCGATGGCCGGGCTCGCCGGTATCCCGCCGATGGCCGGGTTCTTCGGGAAATTCCTCCTGCTGAAAGCCGTGGCCTCGCACGTGGCGACCGACAAACTGTTCCTCGTCGCGCTGCTGGTCGCCTGCGTCGGCGTGGTCATCTCCCTCTACTACTACTTCGGCGTCGTGCGGGCCATGTTCTGGCCGCGCAACGCCACCGACCTGACCTCGATCGAGGTCGGCAGCGCCACCAAGCTGGCCTTGGCGGTCTGCGTCATCGGAGTGGTCTACCTCGGTGTGTTCCCGGACGCTTTGCTCCAAGGTGCCAAGCAGGCCGTCGCCGGCCTCAGCATGCCGGCTTCTCCCGCGTCGCCGGCGGCCACGCACGCCGTCCATGCCGCGGCGAAGTGACGGCAGCATTTTTGTTCGGGTCGCGATCCCCTGAGGATCCGCGAACCTGCGCGGGGCTTCATTTCCGATCTGCCTGACAGGCGCGATAGGAAACGGCGGACAGAAGGAGCGCCGGCCTCAGATCCAATCGGTCGCCGGGTCGTGATCGGCGGAGCGGGAGATGAGGTTCACGCACTCGACTGCGAGTTGAATGCGGCGGAATCGAGATCCGCAGACGCACCTCTTTCCAGGAGCTTCCCCGTGATCGCGCTGGCGGTCTCCGCCCGGGCGGGCCACGCTCCTTCAGACTTCACCGTTTTCCAGCCATGGACCTCCGCCATCTCGCATCCGTTCTCCTGCTGTCCGCGCTCCCCATCACGGCGGCCGATCCAGCTTCCACCCCGAAGGCCTTCATCGACGGTATCGCTCCCGGTTGGCGGCCGCTGGGCGATGTCGATTTCGTGAACGTCAACTGTGCGACCAACACGTGGACCTGGACCGACAGCGGCGTGCATTGCACCGGGCAACCGGTCGGCGTGACCCGCATGAAGAAGCCGG
>JANNAJ010000123.1:0-1542 GCA_031384285.1 Verrucomicrobiota bacterium | reverse complement strand
TCGGCTTCTTGAGCAGTGCGTCGATGCCGCCTTCCTGCTCGTTCGGATAATGGCCGAGGTTGAGCCGGTAGGTGTCGAGAGCGCTGCCGACCTGCTGGAGCATCAGCCGCGTCGTGTTCTTCTCCGCGCCTTTCTGTTGCGGGAGGACGAACACCACGAGCGCGCCGGCGAGCAGCAGGATGATGACGATGACGAGAAGGATCTCGATCAAGGTGAAGCCGGACGTCTGTCGGCGGCGGCGGTTCAGGGCGGCGAGTTTCTGGACTGTCATAGGGGGTGCAAGTTCTAGACTGGAACGCTAGGCGGACGCCATCGGAGCCAGCAAGATTCAACTCTTTCCCGTGGAGATTTTTCCGGGGTGTCCGGCCGCTCCGGCGGGGCAGGGGAACGGACCGCGGGCCACGGAGATCCACGGCGTCCGTGCCGGGCAGGTCCGGGAGATCCCGCCGCCCCTGTCTCCGGATGCCTGTTGCGCCGGCTCCGAAGTCGTCCGGGCTTCCTCGAATGCGTCCCGGCCGGCTCTCGTCGCTCTTCCATCGTGACGGAGCCTTGCCCTAGCGTACCCGCCGACCGCCTTTCATCGAAAGCCATGAACCTCACCCAGCTTTTGTTGGTCAACCGCTTGTTGACCGAAGAGCAGCTCGGCGACGCCGTCGCCTTGCAGCGTTCGGAGGGGCTGCGGCTCGATCGCGCGGTCATCCAGCTCGGGTTCCTCACCGAGCGCCAGGTGCTGGAGCTGATGGCCGACCAGCTGCACCTGCCCCTCGTGGAGCTCGCGGACATCGTCATCTCGCCGGAGGTCCTGCGGGCGCTGCCGTCGAAGGTGGTCTACCGGAAGCGCCTCGTCCCCGTCTCGCGCGAGAACGGCATCCTCAACGTCGCCACCAGCGACGCCTTCGACCTCTACGTCTTCGACGACCTGCGGCTCAGCACCGGGCTCGACATCCAGCCCGTGCTCGCGCCGAGGGACGACATCGAGAAGCTGATCAAGACCCACTTCGGCCTCGGCGGCGACACCTTGGACGAGATGGTCGGGGCCGACGACCTCGCCGGCGGCGGCGCCTCGGTCGAGGGCGGCGAGGACCTGCTGGAGATGGCCCAGGAGGCGAGCGTCATCAAGCTGGTCAACGAGATCATCATCGAGGCGGTCAACGAGCGGGCCTCGGACATCCACATCGAACCGTACGAGCACCAGATCTCCATCCGCTACCGGATCGACGGCGTCCTGCAGGAGGCCTCCGTGCCGCCCCAGATGCATCGGTTCCAGGCCGCGATCATCAGCCGCATCAAGATCCTCGCGAACCTCAACATCGCCGAGCGCCGCATCCCGCAGGACGGCCGCATCAAGTTCAACGTCGGCGGGCGCCAGATCGACGTCCGCGTCTCGGTGATCCCCATGCTCTTCGGCGAGGGCGTGGTGATGCGCCTCCTCGACAAGGCCAACGTCCTCTTCACGCTGACCCAGCTCGGCATGGACGGGGAGATCTACCAGCGCTTCCGCGGCCTGATCGAGCGTCCGCACGGGATCGTGCTGGTCACCGG
>JANNAJ010000114.1:0-18166 GCA_031384285.1 Verrucomicrobiota bacterium | reverse complement strand
GAGCGGGTTGCGGGGGCAACTCGCCAACGGCCCGAAAAGAGATCACCCCGACTTGGTATTAGCGGCTCGGCTGAAGCCTCGCCCAACCTGCGTCATCGTTCTTCCTCGGTTCCAGCCCCACAGGCATGCCTCTTCATCGCTGCCGGGTCCAAAAGCCTTGGCCTCACTGCGTATCCCGCCGAGCGCAACCCGGCCAGAAAACCGGCTGAAGATCGGCACCGGCAGATATCCACCGATTCCGGTCGCCCCGCCTGCCGATCGGTTCCCGACCGGCTTGCCTGCTCCCCGCAGCGCTCTGCCCGCGCGGCTTTGATGGTTGATGGATTTCGGTGGCCGTGGTCAAAAAGCGCCAACCACCCTCTGCGCCGTGGTCCGTTCCAGGATCATTTGGAAGCCTTCAACTATCTGCCTATCAAAGTTTTGAACACACCTATGGCGTAAGCTTTGAAACGTGCTGGCATCCCCGTTGCTTGAACGGGTCCGTCCGCCCGCACGTGCTCCAAAAAAGCCCGCCGGGGGATTCCGGTGGGAGCAGTTCCGGCCGGGCAACACACACCGCAGAACCATCGCCATGAAGAAAATCGAAGCCATCATCAAACCCTTCAAACTAGAAGAGGTCAAAGACGCCCTGCATGACGTCGGGGTCGAAGGCATGACCGTCAGCGAAGTCAAAGGCTTCGGACGGCAGAAAGGCCACACCGAGATCTACCGCGGCAGCGAGTACACCGTGGATTTCCTGCCCAAGATCAAGCTCGAGCTGGTCTTGGCCGATTCCAAGGTCCAAGAAGCGGTCGCCGCCATCATCAAGGCCGCGAAGACCGGCAAGATCGGCGATGGCAAGATCTTCATCTCCCCGATCGAAGAGGCCATCCGCATCCGCACCGAGGAGAAGGGCGAACAAGCCGTCTGAGGCAGCGGACCTAGGAACCGAAACTCCAACCGATCTTCCATGAAAAAACTATTCTTCTCCCTCCTCATCGCAGTGGTCGGGTTCTCCGGCCTGGTCTCCCGCGGCGCCGAGGCGCCGCCCGCCAAAGCCGATCCCACCATCGACCAGCGCGTCGCCGACCTCGAGGCCTACGTGAACAACGTCGCCCGCGGCGCGGACGCGGCGGACGCCAAGGTGAAATCCAACGTCAGCGGCGCCGGTCCGGGACACAACGCGTTCCAGATGGTCTGCGCGGCGCTCGTGCTGTTCATGACGTTGCCTGGTCTCTTCCTTTTCTACGGCGGTCTGGTCCGCAAGAAGAACATCCTCTCCGTGGTCGCCCAGTGCTTCGGCATCGCGGGCATGGTGACCATCATGTGGTGGGCATTCGGCTACAGCTTCGTCTTCGGTGACGGATCGAGCCCGTGGATCGGCAGCTTCAGCAAATTCGCCTTCCTGGCGGGCGTCGATTCCAACCCGAACACGAACTACAGCTACTGGGTGTCCCAGAACGTGTTCTCCATGTACCAGCTGATGTTCGCGATCATCACGCCGGCCCTCATCGTCGGCGCGATCGCCGAGCGCATGAAGTTCTCCGCGGTGCTCGCCTTCGTCGCGCTCTGGATGGTGGTCGTGTACTTCCCGCTCGCCCATGCGGTGTGGGGCATCGACGGTGCCATGAACGGCGTCTGGAACGCCAAGGCCTCGATCAAGGCGATCGACTTCGCCGGCGGCACGGTCGTCCACATGAGCTCGGGTTGGAGCGCCTTGGTGCTGTGCCTGATCCTCGGGCCGCGTCTCGGCTTCGGTAAGACCAACATGGCCCCGCACGGCATGCTCATGTGCGCCATCGGCACCGGCATGCTCTGGGTCGGCTGGTACGGCTTCAACGCCGGCTCCGCGGTCGCCGCGGACGGCGTCGCCGCCAACGCCTTCACCACCACCACCATCGCCGCCGCGGTCGCCTCGTTCGTCTGGCCGATGGTCGAATGGCTGGTCAAGGGCAAACCGAGCATCCTCGGGTTCTGCTCCGGCGCGGTCGCCGGCCTCGTCGTGATCACCCCGGCTTGCGGCTTCGTGAACATGACCGGTGCGGTCATCATCGGCGTGCTCGCCGGCATCGTGCCCTTCCTCGCCTGCGCCTACCTCAAGCCGTTGCTCAAGTACGACGACGCGCTCGACACCTTCGGCGTCCACGCCGTCGGCGGCACCCTCGGTGCCTTGCTCACCGGCTTCCTCGCCACGGCCGATGTGAACTCCAACCTCACCACGAACCTCAAGGACATCGTGGGCAAGACTCTCTGGCTCGAACAGCTCAAGGCGATGGGCATCACCATCGTCCTCTCGATCGTGGCCACCGCGGTGATCGCCTACATCGTCAAGGCCGTCATCGGCCTCCGCCCGACCGAAGAAGGCGAGACGATCGGCCTCGACCTCACCGACCACGGCGAAGAAGGTTATCACGGCTGATCCGCTCGACACTTCGTGCGCCAATAAACGCGGCCGGTGAGCCGCCTTGGTGCGCCACTTTCCCGGTCCACGAGACGTCCGCGACACCCGTCGCGGACGTCTGATTTTCCGCCGGATCCGCGAGGGACGCCGCCGGCGACCGGTCAGCGCACCTCGACCACCAGCGCGGTCGTGTTGTCGCGGCCGGAAGCCTTCACCGAGGCCGCGACCAAGCGGTCCGCCACGCCCGGTCGCGATGCCCCGGCTGCGGTGTCGCGCAGGATCTCGGTGATCTGCCCGTCGTAGAGACCATCCGTGAGGCCGTCCGAGCAGATCAGGAAGACGTCGCCGCGACCGCACGCGACGGCGCCGACCTGCGGGTCGACGAACTGGTTCCCGCCGCCGAGCGCCTTCTGCAGCACGTTCCGGCGCGGATGCGTCCTGGCCTCGCGTTCGTTGAGCTTCCCGTTCCGGAACAACCAGCCCACGTAGGTGTCGTCGTGGCTGACCTGCCGGACCGCGTCGCCGTCCACCGGGAGATGGTAGATCCGGCTGTCGCCGACATGGCCGAAGCACATCCAGCCCGGCCGGAACCAGCAGAGGCTCAAGGTCGCTTCCATGCCGGAACATTCCTCATAGCTCCGGCCGAGATAGACCAGCGCCTGATGCGTCTGGCCGTAAAGCTCCGCGAGCACGTCGGCGAAGCCGGGATCGAGCCCTGCCGCCGATTGCTTGAACGCCCTCGGCAGCAACCGCGTGATCTTCTCGACAGCGATCTGGCTCGCGTATTCCCCGGCCTTTGCCCCGCCCATCCCGTCGCTCACGGCGAAGACGTGGTCGTGGCTGTCCGTCGAGGCCTCGCCGAACCGGCCGAGCCGCTGGATCTCCCGCGCGTCGAACCGGAGCCCGAGGAACGCATCCTCGTTGTTCGTCCGCACCTTGCCGCGGTCGGTCATCCCGGACCATCGGAGGAGACCGCTCGCCGGCAGATGTCGCTTGCGATGCATGGAAGACGGGGATCCCTGCTCACCGGACGTCCGGCAGGACAATGGCGAACTCGAAGTCGATGAGGCAGAACCGGCCGTCGGATTGCCGGTAGGTGACGTTCCGCATCTCCGGATCGTCATGGCGGACGCCGAACGGCTCAAGCTCGGCGAACAGTTCCCGGGTCCGCGCGGCATCGAGATGCTCGACCCGGCTGCCGCAGTTGGTCGTGACGATCCGCAGCTTCTCGGGGTCCGCCTCCAGGAGCTTGGGGACGAACCCGCATCCGCGGGCCTCGAGATGCCGCAGCACGCGGACCTCGTTGGCGAACCGCTCCGGCGCGTCCGGACCGTGGTACGTCTTGAAGACCCGGCCGTCGAAGCCCAGATGCACCGTCGCACGGAGCGTGTCCTTGACCTGGAGCATGGGCCCAAGAACATCCATCGGACCGCGCCGCGCAACACCAAAAGCCCGGAACCATCCACGCCGGCCGGAAGCGCTGGAAGAATCTGCGCAGACCGCTCAAATAAGAGCACTTGACGATTCGGGCGCGTTCTCTGGATGAATACCGCCACGCGCCGGAATCGGGCCGCCATCACGGCGGAAGACGCTTCTTTCGGGGCGCGAGGCGAGGGTGCCGAGGTCGGCTGGCACCCCGTCTGCTTTTCGGGTCTGCCGGACGCTGCTGTCCATAACCGGACAGCGTGTCGTAAGGCCCGGACAGGTCGGGCGCTGACATCGCACTGCAACAACACACTCCACTCACATGGCGAAATACAAATTGGAATACATCTGGTTGGACGGGTACGACCCCGTCCCCAACCTCCGCGGCAAGACCCAGGTCAAGGAATACGACAGCTTCCCGAAGCTGGAGCAGCTGCCCAACTGGGGCTTCGACGGCAGCTCGACGCGCCAGGCCGAAGGCCGCAGCTCCGACTGCTTGCTCAAGCCGGTCGCGGTCTACCCCGACAGCACCAAGAAGAACGGCGTGCTGGTGATGTGCGAGGTCATGATGCCCGATGGCGTCACCCCGCATCCGACGAACGCCCGCGCCACCATCCTCGACGACCCCGGCGCCTGGTTCGGCTTCGAGCAGGAATACTTCCTCTACCAGGACGGCGTGCCCCTCGGCTTCCCGACCGGCGGCGGCTTCCCTCCGCCCCAAGGCGAGTACTACACCGGCGTCGGCTACAAGAACGTCGGCAGCATCGCCCGTGAGATCGTCGACACGCATCTCGAGCTCTGCTTGGACGCCGGCATCAACCACGAAGGCATCAACGCCGAGGTGGCCAAGGGCCAGTGGGAATTCCAGGTGTTCGGCAAGGGCTCCAAGAGCGCGGCCGACCAGGTCTGGATGGCCCGCTACCTCCTGATCCGCCTGTGCGAACAGTACGGCGTGGACGTGAACTTCCACTGCAAGCCGCTCGGCAAGGACGTCGATTGGAACGGCTCCGGCATGCACTCCAACTTCTCGACCAAGCACATGCGCGAGGTCGGCGGGAAAGAGTACTTCGAGGCGCTCATGGCCGCGTTCGACAAGTACAAGAACGAGCACATCGCCGTGTACGGCCCGGACAACCATCTCCGCCTGACCGGCCTGCACGAGACGCAGTCCATCGACAAGTTCAACTACGGCATCGCCAACCGTGGCGCCTCCGTCCGCGTCCCCCACAGCTTCGCCAACAACGGCTACAAGGGATACTTGGAAGACCGCCGTCCGAACTCCCAGGGCGACCCGTACAAGATCGCGAGCCGCATCCTGCAGACGATCGCGACCGTGCCGCTGCCGGCTCCTGCCAAGAAGGGCAAGAAGTAAGGCGACACGCCTCTTTCAGACAGGACGGCGCGGGAATGCCCCGCGCCGTCTTTTTTTGTCGCTGCGATCCGCGCGGCGTCCCGTCCACCGTCGTCGCCTCGAGGATGCCCGCAGCCTTGGGAACCATGGACTCCACGCCGGACGTGGGCCTCCGGAGGCGGAGTGACGTCGCAGGCCGATGAGACGCCCTGCCTTGCTTCGGGCGGCGTCGGTCCGTCGCCGCTCCGGGTGCGCCGGGATTGCACCCTGTGGTGCGCGCGATGGCGATGCCGGAACTCGGCGGCAAGTTGCCGCCGAGAACGGCCAAGTTGGCCGTTCCACCCGGATCCCGCTGCATGGTTCCGGTTCAGAGTCTGTTTGAAAAGGCCGGCCGCCCCAGTAGGACAGGCTTCCAGCCTGTCTGCCTGCGGGCTTCCAGCCCGTGGCACCGCTTGCCTGGCGTGGGGCTGGAAGCCCCGGGACAGACAGGCCAGAGGCGCTGTCCTACATTTCAGACCGAGCTCTCACCCCTTCCTCTTGCCCGCCTGCAGCTCGCGGACGAGGTCCTTTGCGCCGTAGACCTTGCCCAGGGCCTCGATGATGGCGCTGCTGTGCACGCTCAGGGCGCGGGCCTGGACGTCGTCGTAGGCGAAGTCGAGCACGAGGCTCTGGATGTTCCCGTCGAAGATGATCCCGACGAACTCGCCCGCCCGGTTCACCACCGGGCTGCCCGAGTTGCCGCCGATGATGTCGGCCGTGCTCACGAAGTTGAACGGCGTGCCCAGGTCGAGCGCGCCCTTTTTCTTCACCCACGACGGCGGCAGGTCGAAGGGCGGCTTGTCCTTCATCTCCGCGCTCCGCTGGTAGAGGCCGCCGATCGTGGTGATCGCCGGCACCTTGCGGCCGTCCTCCTCGTAGCCCTTCACCGGCCCGTACGCGAGGCGCAGCGTGAAGGTCGCGTCGGGATACCGACCCGTGCCCTCCAGCTTGAAGCGCGCCTTGGCGATGGCGGCCTGTGCCTGCTGCTTGGTCTCGTCCTGCGCCTCGACCGCTTTGCGCGCCGCGCGGGCATCGCCGTCCACCAACCGGGCCAGCTCGATCATCGGGTCCTTGGCCGCGGCCACCGCGGCGGCACCGCCGGCGTACAGCTGCTTGCGGAACGCGACGTCGCGGACCCTTGTGCCCGCGACGAGCTCGGCGGCACGGGCCCGCGGCGACTTGCCGGCGAGGACCTGCCGCACCAGCGCGTCGGAGGACCCCAGCTGCTCGACGAGGAAGGCCAGCGAATCCGCCAACCGCAACGTCTCGTAATCGGGATGGATGGGCTTGTCGGAGAACAACCCGAGCTCGAGCGATTCTTTCTCCGAATCGGTGAACTCCTTGAGGCGCTCGCCGTTGGGCTTGGGGCCCTCTTCGCCGGCGCGGAGCAGGGTGCGGGCGATGCCGAAGCTCTCGCTGGCGAAGCCGTGCTCGCCCTCCAGCAGCCGCACCCGCAGCGCATGCTTGCCGATCTCCGATTGGGCTGAAGCGATCTTGTCGTAGGCGGCGACCGCGTCGGGGAACTCGCCGCTGAGCGCCAGACGCGTGCGGAACTGCTGTTCGGCCGCGGCCTTCTTGCCCATCAGCACCGGGTCCTGCAGACCGGCGATGCCGCCTTCGCGGGCTTTGCGCGAGTTCTGCACGCCGAAGAGATCCTCCTTCGCGCGACGGGCGTTCTCCTCGCTCCGTCCGCTCCAGGCGGTGAGCAAGGAATCGAGCCGGCGCAGCCGCGACAACGTGTAGGGGAACTGCACGTCGCGCTGGTAGCCGAGCTCCGCCATCGTGAGCAGGCGGTCGGTCCGGCCGGGATGCCCGGAGACGAAGGTCAGCTCGCCTTCGGACGCGCCGGCCTTCGACCACTTGAGGTGGTGGCGGACCTTGACCGGCTTGCCGTCCTCGTAGACGCGGAAGAGGCAGATATCGAGGTCGAAGCGCGGGAACTCGAAGTTGTCGGGATCGCCGCCGTAGAAGGCGATCTGCTGCTCGGGCGCGAAGACGATCCGCACATCGGTGTAGCGCTTGAACCGGTAGAGATGGTACGCGCCGCCCTGGTACAGGGTGATGACGTTCGAGCGCAGACCGGTCTGGTCGAGCGATTCCTTCTCGATCGCGGCCATCACCTTGCGGCGGGCCTTGAAGGCCTCCTCGCCCGTCGCCGTCGCCGGGACGCCGGCGTTGACCCGGGCGGTGACGTCCTCGATCGACTGGAGGACGTTGAGCTCGAGGTCGGCGCACTTGATCTCCTCGGCGAGGGACTTCGCCTGGAAACCGTCGCGCAGGTAGTTCTTCTCCTTCGAACCGACCTTCTGCAACGCGTCGGCGGCGACGTGGTGGTTGGAGATCACCAGCCCGTCCTCGCTCACGAAGCTGCCGGATCCGCCGGAGTTGAAGCGCACGGACGACTTCTGCAGATGCTCCAGCCAGGCGTCGGTGAGATCGAAGCCGTGCTTCTCCTTGAGCTGTAGGCGCGGTGGGTTGTTGTAGAGCCACATGCCTTCGTCACCGACCAGAGGGGAGGAGATCATGAGGGCGAACGCGGCGACGGACGGAGCGAGGATGCGAAGTTTCATCGGTGGGAAAGCGGTCGGAACGGCCGGACAATCGGCAGGACGGCGGACAAGTTGGCCGCAGTCGCACGGATTTCAAACGGGAAAGAGGCGACGCGGCGACGCGGAGGTGACGGCCGGAAAACGGGACCTCAAAGGGTCAAAGGAACCGCGTGAGCAGCGGTGCGACGACGAGAGCCGGGAGATGATCCGCCAACGGCACCTTGCGCAGGTCGAGCACCACGAGCGCGACGCTCGCCAAAATGAGACCGCCGGTCAGGTTGACGCTGTCCACCAGAGCCGGCTGGCCGATCTGCTCCGCGACGACGCGCGCCCCCAAGGTGAGCGTCCCTTCCAACGCCAGCACCGGCACGGCCGCGAGCAACGGCACCCAACGGAACGTCGCCGCGAGTCCCATCGCCGCAAGGCCGTCCATCGCGGCCTTGAGCGCGAGCGTCCGCCATTCGCCGCCGATGCCGTCCTGGACCGCCCCCAGCAATGCGACCGGGTTGGCGCAAAACAGGATGGTGCACGTCATGAAGCCCGCGCCGACCGAGACCGCCTCGGTCCCGGGAGCCGCGGCGGAGGCCTTGGCGAAGCGTCCGCCGGCTTCGCGGCCGAGCCGGTCCAGAGCCCGCTGGAGCCCGAGCCGGCGGCCGAGAAGATTGCCGGCGACCAACGCGAGGGCCGCGATGACGAACTGTTTGGCCGCGGCACCGATCGGGCCGTGCACCGCCGACCACACGATCGCGCCAGCGGTGTACACCACGACGCCGGCCAGGCCGGTACGGAGACGCTGCTGCGTGCGCGGGTGGAGGTGCTTGGCCAGGGTCGACCCCGCGAGGCCGCCGGCCAAGATCCCCGCCACGTTCATCGCCGTCCCGATCACGCGGCGCAGTCTCCCGCCGGCCCGCGCCGAAGGCAAACCTCCTGCTTTCCGCCCGCGCGCCGGGAAATGGGGCTTGTGTTTTGGCCTCCTCGCCGAACTATCCCGCCCACTTTTATGAGTTCGCCGAGCCCCTCTTCGTTCCCGACCTTGCCCGAAGGCACCTCCGAGCCGCAGTTCGATCTTCTGACGTGGTTGGAGGTCAACAAGAAGCTGCTCGCCGGTGCCGCGGCCGCGGTCGTGGTCGCCGTCATCGCGACGATGTTCGTCCGGTACCAGCGCGAGCAGACCGAGGTCGCCGCGGACCGGGCATTGCTCGCCGTGACGTCCTCCGGGACCCCTGAGGCCGCGGTCTCCAGCGCGAAGTTCCTCGAGGTCGCCGCCGCGCACAGCGGCACCCGCGCCGCTGAACGTGCCCGCATCCTCGCCGCCGGCCGGCTCTTCGCGGAAGGCAAGCCTGCCGAAGCACGCGCGCAGTTCGAGAAGTTCGCCGCCGATTTCCCCGACAGCCCGCTCGCCGGGACCGCTGCGCTCGGCATCGCCAGCGCGCTCGACGCCGAGAACAAGGCGACCGATGCCATCGCGGCCTATCAGCGCGTCATCGGCACCTACGGCACCGAATCCATCGCTTCCCAGGCCCGCCTCGCCAAGGCCCGCCTGCACGAGGCCGCGAACCAGCCCGAGCTCGCCCTCGCCCTCTACGACGATATCACGAAGAGCGCCACCGCCGCCTCCGCGGTCCAGCCCGCCATGGCCGCTCGCACCGCGCTCCTCCAGAAACATCCGGAACTCGACAAGCCGTCCACGCTGACCAACAGCGTGAAGGTCACGCCGGCTCCGACCAAGTGACCGGCCGGTCCTCGGTTTGAACGTTTTCTGGGAAGGGCGGTCCACGACCGCCTTACCTGCTTTCCACCCATGAAACTCTGCATCATCGGCACCGGATATGTCGGGCTGGTCACAGGCGCCTGTTTCGCCGAGGTAGGCCACACCGTCGTCTGCGTGGACGCCGATGCGAAAAAGGTCGCGCTGCTCAGGAACGGCGGCATCCCCATCTACGAGCCGGGGCTCGAGGATGTCGTGCGCCGCAACGTCGCCTCCGGCCGGCTGAGCTTCACCGGTTCCACCGCCGAGGGCGTCGCGGCCTCCGAGGTCGTCTTCATCGCCGTGCCCACGCCGCCGCAGGCCGACGGCTCGGTGGACATGAGCTACATCGAGGCCGTCGCCCGCGAAGTGGCGGCCAGCCTCACCGCCTACCGCATCATCGTCGACAAGAGCACGGTGCCGGTGAAGACCGGCGAGAAGGTCACCGAGACCATCAAGCGCTATTGCCCCGCCGGCGTGGATTTCGACGTGGTGAGCAACCCCGAGTTCCTCCGCGAAGGCTTCGCCGTGGCCGACTTGATGAAGCCCGACCGCATCGTCGTGGGCGTCTGCAGCCAGCGTCCCGTGGCCGCGATGCGCGAGCTCTACGCGCCGTTCGATGCGCCCGTCATCGTCACCGACACGAACTCCGCCGAGCTCATCAAGCACGCTGCCAACTCCTTCCTCGCGCTCAAGATCTCCTACGCCAACGCCCTGTCCGTCATCTGCGACGCCGCCGGCGCCAACGTCCAGGAGGTCACCCGCGGCATGGGCCTCGACAACCGCATCGGCACGCGTTTCCTCAACGCCGGCCTCGGCTTCGGTGGCTCCTGCTTTCCCAAGGACCTCTCGGCCTTCATCCACATCTCCGAGCAGCTCGGCTACGATTTCCGGCTGCTCAAGGAGGTCCAGCAGATCAACGCCGACCAGATGGCGCGGTTCGTGAAGAAGATCCAGGACACCCTCTGGGTGCTCAAGGAAAAGCGCATCGGCGTGCTCGGCCTCGCCTTCAAACAGAACACCGACGACGTCCGGACCTCGCCCGCCATCGATCTCTGCCAGCGCCTCGCCAAGGAAGGAGCCCACCTGCGCGTCTCCGATCCGCAGGCGATGGAGAAGGCGAAGGCGCTGCTGCCGCCGTCCGCCGCCATGGAGTACGTCGACGACATGGACGCCGTGGCCGAGGGTTGCGACGCGCTGGTCATCGCGACGGAATGGCCGCAATTCACCCAGCTCGATCTCGCCCGCGCCAAGAGATCGATGCGCACGCCGATCATCTTCGACGGCCGGAATCTCTTCGACCCCGCCGATATGGAACGCCTCGGCTTCATCTACAAGAGTGTCGGAAGGTGAGGGACGCGGCCGAAGTCTCGGGTCTGGAGTCCAAGGACCTGGGAGTTCCGCGCTGCGCGTCGGTCCGGTTGCCGATTCCTCGATTCCTGTCCCGCGCTCCCCGCTCCCAGCTTCGCCATGGACGCCCCACGCCTCACGACTCACGCCGCCGCGTCTCCTGTCATCGATGTCGCAGCCGGCTTGGTCTTCCGGGCGGGCAAGCTGCTCGTCGCCCAGCGCAAGGCGGGCTCGCATCTGGCCGGGCTGTGGGAGTTCCCCGGCGGCAAGCGCGAGCCCGATGAATCGTGGGAAGACTGCCTGCGACGCGAGTTGCGCGAAGAGCTGGCCGTCGAGGTCGAGGTCGGCCGCTGTTTCTCGGAAGTGACCCACGCGTATCCGGGCAAAACGGTGCGGCTGCGTTTCTTCGTGTGCTCGCTGGTGTCGGGCGAGCCGCGGCCGGTCGATTGCGCTGCGCTCGCTTGGGTGACGCCGGAAGGCCTGGGCGACCGTGGATTTCCGCCGGCCGACGAGCAGTTGTTGGCCGCGTTGCCCTCGGCCCCAGAGTTTTCCGCAAAAGTGCTTTGACTCTCGGCCGCGAATTCCTAACGTCGCGCCCGCTTCGGATTTGGGGTCGTAGCTCAGTTGGTAGAGCACCACAATGGCATTGTGGGGGTCAGGGGTTCGAATCCCCTCGGCTCCACCATCTCCGAAGCGAAAAAGCCCGGTGAGCGATCACCGGGCTTTTTCGTGCCGACGCCTTCTCGCCATGCCGACGCCGATATCCCGGGAAGATCCGTTGTAAGGAACCGGCTCGCCAGGCCACTCACCGCGGTATGAAACGTCTCCGTCTCCTCTTCGTCGGCACGGCCCTCGCGGTCTTGTCGCCGGCGTTCGCCGCCGACAAGGCCCTGCTCAACCTCGACAAGGACGGTGTCGCCATCCAAGGCCACGACCCCGTCGCGTTCTTCACCGTGAAGGCGCCGCTCAAGGGCAAGCCGGAGTTCACCAGCGAGTTCCACGGCGCGCGGTACCGTTTTCATTCGGCCAAGAACAAGGCGGCTTTCGATGCCGGACCCGCGAAGTACGAGCCGCAGTTCGGCGGCTACTGCGCGTACGGCGTCTCCAAGTCCAAGCTCGTGGAGATCGATGTGGCTGCGTTCCAGGTCGTGGATGGCCGCCTGCTGCTCCAATACAGCAAGGGCGTCCGCGACGACTTCAACGCCGACACGGCAGGGAACCTCAAGAAGGCCGACGCGAACTGGCCGAAACTGCTCGAGAAGAAGGGCAAGTGAACGCGTCCTGGACCGGAGCCGAACCCCGACGAGACCATGGACACCTACCGACCTTTCGCCGATACCGCCGCGCGCGAGCATCGGGACACCGAGTCGATGCTCACGCGACGTGAGCTGGCCATCAGCTGGACCTGCCGGATCATCGCCGCCGGGATCATGACGGAGACGCTGTTCTTCAAGTTCAGCGGCTCGAACGAATCCATCTGGATCTTCTCGAAGATGAACATGGAAGCGTGGGGCCGGTATGGTCAGGGCGTCTGGGAACTGCTCGCGTCGGTGCTGCTCCTGGCCTCGCCGAGGACGGTCTGGCTCGGTTGCTTCTTGGCCCTCGCCGCGATGGGCGCGGCGTTGCTCAGCCATCTGGCCGTGCTCGGGATCGCCGTGCAGGGCGACCACGGGCTGCTCTTCGCGATGGCCTGCACGACCTTTGCCGCGACGCTGGTGACGTTGTGGCTGCACCAACGGTCGATCCCGAACATCACACCGCTGAACGATTGGCCGGGATGATAAGGCTATCCCGAGAAGCCAGGCGCGGGCGCTGGCCGTCCCCTTCAAGGATGCCCGTCCCCCTTCCCTGCCATGGTTGAGATCGTCCGCATCGGTCTTTGGCTGCTGGCGGCGCACGTCGCGGCCGGGGCGGTCTTCGCCGTCCTGTTCCATGGGCGCGGCGCGGCGGCGATCGATCCGGCCACGCATCGGACCGGCTGGGGTTTCCGGCTGGTCATCACGCCGGGGATCATCGCGCTCTGGCCGCTGTTGGCCCTGCGTTGGCAGCGGACCGCGTCGGGACGGACATTCCTCGGCGAGTCCGACGCACCGGTGGCACCGCGACGGCTCCGCGCCGTCCACGGGCTGGCTTGGAAGGCGTTGGCCGTGGTGATCCCTCTCGTCTTGGCGGCCGCGCTGTGGTGGCGGCCACGCGCTCCGGAGGACGGCCCCCTTCCGGCCGCGCTCTCGGCGTCGCCGTGGGCGAAGGGGACGCGAAGCGCGGAGGCCGCGCAGCCGACCGCACCGACGAAGGGTCCCCGCCCCGACTGACATGTCCGCATCGTACCGCGCCATCGACTGGAACCGGCAGAAGCGTCTTTACGACCTCACGCTGACCGGCGGGATCGTGCTCGCTCTGGCGACCTTCATCGGCGTCTCGCTCGCGGTGTCGCCTGGATCGACCGCGGAGACGCTCATCCTCCGAGCGACCTCGGTGACGGCGCTCGTGCTGCTGCACGTCGTGCTGGCCATCGGCCCGCTCGCGCGGCTCGACGTGCGGTTCCTGCCGCTGCTCTACAACCGTCGGCATCTCGGCGTGACGTTGTTCCTGCTGGCCTTGGTCCACGGCGTGTTCGCGGTGGTCCAGTTCCACGCGCTGGGCGACGAGAACCCGCTGGTGAGCGTCTTCACGGCGTACCGGCGCGACTACCACGTCATGACCGACGGGCAGGTCGTCGTCGCGCATCTGCCCTTCGAGCCCTTCGGCGTCGCTGCGTTGGCGATCCTGTCGGTCATGGCGGCGACGAGCCACGATTTCTGGCTCCGCAATCTCGGCGCGTCGTTCTGGAAGGCGCTGCATCTCGGCGTCTACGCGGCTTACGGGCTCGTGCTCGCGCACGTCGCCTTCGGCGCGCTCCAGAGCGAGCAGAGCCCCGTCTATCCGGCCCTGCTCATCGCGGGTTTCGCGGCGTTGGCGGGGCTCCATCTCGCGGCAGCGAGGAAGGTGGCGCGCTCGGACGCGGCGCGCAGCGAAGCCGGGCTCGACGGGTTCGTCGACGCCGGTCCCGTCGACCGAATCGCGGAAGGCCGTGCCGTCGTGGTCTCCGTCGCCGGTGCACGCCTCGCGCTCTGGCAGCACCAAGGACGCCTCTTCGCGACCTCGAACGTGTGCCGGCACCAAGGCGGCCCGGTCGGTGAAGGCCGCATCATCGACGGCTGCATCACCTGCCCGTGGCACGGCTGGAACTACCGGCCCGAAGACGGCTGCAGCCCGCCGCCGTTCAAAGAAGTGATCGAGACCCACGCCGTCCGCGTCGCCGAGGGACGGGCCTGGGTCCGCCCATCGGCGGATCCGCTCGGGACCCGTCGCGCCGGAGCCGGCTTGGAAGGCCCGCGATGAACCACGATTTCTACATCGGTCACCTGCCCCGGAGCCCGGACCGTCTCGCCCGCCATGTCCGATGCGTCGTGGCCGGGACCGTTCTCGTCGCGTTGGCGTTGATCGTCGGGGTCGCGGCGCGACAGACACCGGCGGAACCGGGCTCGTTCGAGTTCGGGATCGAGCGGGACTTCGAAGGCGTGCTCCGCGGTTCGCCGTTGCCGATCCTGCGGTCCGTGTCGGCGTCCGGCGCGGTCACGAACTACTTGCTCGTCGGCGAAGGAAAGCACGGGTTGCCGGCATTCGCGCAGGGCCACGACGGCGAACGGGTGCGGTTCCGCGGATCCTTGATCCAGAAAGGACCTTCGGTGATGGTCGAGATGAACGACGCGAAGTCGTTCACCGCGCTCGGGCCGGCCACGGCATCGGACGCGCCGGAGAAGACCGAGCCCCTCGGCCGCGTCGTCCTCACCGGCGAACTGGTGGACACCAAGTGCTACTTCGGCGTGATGAGGCCCGCGACCGGCAAGGTCCATCGCGCCTGCGCCGTGCGCTGCCTGAGCGGAGGCGTCCCGCCCGGGCTCCTGGTGCGCGACGGCCATGGCGGCGGCGTGGTGGTGATGCTGACGGGCAGCGGGGGCGGCCCGTTGCGGCTCGATCCTCAATGGGCGGCCCGGAGCCTCCGTGCCACCGGCGACCTCAGCCTGCGCGAAGGCATCCCGGTGCTGGAGACGACCGGGCTGGCTTTGGATCCCGGTCTCCGTTGAACGACCTGCGCGGATCGGGCGTCGGCCGGGCGCGTCCGTGGCGGTCACCGGATCCGGCGGACGTGCCCGATGATCGCGGTCGAACAAACCTCCGGCGGCGGGCGTCCTGCTCGGCGCATTTGACAGCGCCACGTATCGCGCCGCTACTCTCCCCCACCGTTCACATGAGCTGTCCCACACTTTCCCGCCTCGCGCTCGCCGCGGCTCTCGTCGTCCCGGTCGCGCTGCATGCCGCGACGCCGGTCGATTTCAAGAAACAGGTCAAACCGGTCCTGGAGGTCTACTGCCTCAAGTGCCACGGACCGGAGAAGCCCAAGGGCGGCCTTTCGCTCGTGACCCGTGCCGCGGCCGTCAAAGGCGGCGAATCCGGCACCTCCTTGACCGCGGGCGATCCGGCCAAGTCGCCGCTCTTCATCAGCACCACGCTGCCGAAGGACGACGACAAGGCGATGCCCCCGAAGGGCGACCGCCTCACCGCCGCCCAGCAGGCCACGCTCAAGACCTGGATCGAGCAGGGCGCGCCTTGGCCCGACGACATCAAGCTCGCGCAAGCGGAGCGCGTCGATTTCGTGAAGCAGATCCAGCCGATCTTCGAGGTCCACTGCGTCGCCTGCCACAAGGAAGGCCACGCCAAAGGCGACCTGCGGATGGACGTGAAGAGCGAGTTCTTCAAGTCCAAGGACATCGTGCCCGGCGACGCCAAGGCCTCGAAGGTCTTCACCTCGACCGTCCTCCCGGCCGACCACGACGACCTGATGCCGCCGAAGAAGAAGGGCGGACCGCTCCCGCAGCAGCAGACCGACCTGATCCGCGACTGGATCGACCAGGGCGCCGGATGGCCGGACGGCGTGACCCTTTCGCAGAAAGAGGCCGCCGCCTCGACCAGCCGCGACGAGACCGCGCTCTACGCCGCGCTGCATGCGCTGCTGGTGAAGAACAACCCGCTGCCCTCGGGCGCCAAGGCGGAGAACTTCTCGGAATCGATCCCCGGTACGCCGGCCAAGTTCGACATGGTGGCGATCCCCGGCGGCGAGTTCCTCATGGGCAGTCCGGCAGTTGAAGCCGGTCGCAAGGCGGACGAAGGCCCGCAGAAGAAGGTCAAGATCTCGCCGTTCTGGATGGGCAAGACCGAGGTGGGCTGGGCCGAGTACGAGCTGTTCCAGTTCCCGGCCTTCGAAAAGGGCACGAACGTCAGCACCGAGCGCGTGAACCGAGAGCTGATGCTGGTGATGCAGTTCCCCGCCCCGGCGGACGGCGGCAACCCCTACATCGGCAAGGAAGCCGACGCGGTGAGCCGTCCGACCACGCCGTACGTCGAGATGAGCTTCGGCATGGGCAAGGAGGGTTTCCCGGCCATCAGCATGACCCACATGGCCGCGCTGTACTATTGCCGCTGGTTGTCGGCCAAGACCGGCCATTTCTACCGGCTCGCGACCGAGGCCGAGTGGGAATACGCCGCGCGCGCCGGCACCACCACGAAGTATTTCTGGGGCGACGACCCGAAGCAGGCCGCCGAATACGCCTGGTTCATGGACAACGCGGACGGCAAGTACCAGAAGATGGGCAAGAAGAAGCCCAACCCTTGGGGTCTGCACGACATCATCGGCAACGTGGCCGAGTGGACGATGGACGGCTACAAGGCCGACGCCTACGAGACGTTGCCCGGCGAGAACCCATGGCAGCCGGGCTTCGCCGAGTATCCGCACATCGCCCGCGGCGGATCGTGGGACGATGATGTCGGCGACCTGCGCATCTCGGCGCGCAAGCCCAGCGATCCGAGCTGGAAGATGCGCGACCCGCAGCTGCCGAAATCCAAGTGGTACCTCACCGATGCACAGTTCCTCGGCTGGCGCGTGGTGCGCCCGATGACCGTGCCCGCGACACCGGAAGAGCTCCGGGCCGTCTGGACCAGCTTCCCGCCGAAGAAGTGACCCGGCCCTGCCGGTCACGGCGGAGACACACGGCGCGTCCATGACGCGCCGTTTTGGTTTTATCGGGGCGTGGTCGACGGATGACCAGCGGCATACCCGTCCCGGGAGCGCGCCACGGGCATCGGCCGTCCCGTCCGCCACCTCGGGCCGCGAGCCTGGATCCGACGCGGCGTCCGCGCGGATCGGTAGCCCGCGCCCCCGCATCCGGCACAGCCACGCAGCAATCTTTCCTTTGCCCGACGCACCGCGCCCGATAGGCTCCGCGGAAGTTCCCTGTCACAAGACCAACCGGCTTGAATCGGCGCGCCGTCGTCGGCGTCCGAACGTTCGAACAGCACCAATCATGAACCAGTCACCGATCATCACGCCGGTCACGCGGCGCAATTTCATCACCACCGCCGGCGTCGCCACGGTCGGCGCGCTCGCCGCCAGCCGCTTCGCCTACGCCCAAGGCAACGACACGCTCAAGATCGCCCTCGTCGGCGCGGGCGGACGCGGCTCCGGCGCCGCCAACCAGGCGTTGAACGTCCCCGGCACCAAGCTGGTCGCCATCGCCGACGCCTTCAAAGACCGCCTCGAAGGCGCGCTCGCCAACCTGAAGTCGGCCCAAGGCGACAAGGTCGACGTGCCCGCCGAGCGCCAGTTCACCGGCCTCGACGGCTACAAGCAGGCCATCGCCCTCGCCGATGTCGTCATCCTCGCCACGCCTCCGGGCTATCGCCCGATCCACTTCGAAGAAGCGGTCCGCCAAGGCAAACATGTCTTCGCCGAGAAACCGGTCGCGACCGACGCGCCGGGCATCCGCAAGTTCCTCGCCGCCGCCGAAGAGGCCAAGAAGAAGAACCTCAAGGTCGGCATCGGCCTCCAGCGCCATCACCAGGGCGGCTACCTCGAGACCATCAAGCGGCTGCACGACGGCGCCATCGGCGACATCCACACGATGCGCACCTACTGGAACGACGCCGGCGTCTGGGTCAACCCCCGCCAGGAAGGCCAGACCGAGATGGAGTACCAGATGCGCAACTGGTACTACTTCGTCTGGCTCGGCGGCGACCACATCGTCGAGCAGCACATCCACAACCTCGATGTCGCCAACTGGGTGCTCAAAGGCTACCCGGTGAAAGCCCGCGGCATGGGTGGTCGGCAAGTGCGGACCGGCAAGGAGTTCGGCGAGATCTACGACCACCACGCCGTCGAGTACGAGTATGCCGACGGTTCCCGCATGTACAGCCAGTGCCGGCACATCCCGGGCGCGTGGAGTTCCGTG